>JAFVED010000210.1 GCA_017478125.1 Bacteroidales bacterium
ATTTAGGTTTTGATCTCGCCCTTGTTGGGCGGGATCAAGCTTCTTTGGAGGGTACCGCTTCACTGATCCCGAATAATCGAGTGTACTTGATCAATGCCGATTTGTCGGATCCGGCGTCAGCCAAGTACATCGTTGACGAGACAGTTTCCGCTTTTGGTGGCTTGGATCTGCTGGTCAATTGCGCCGGTGTCCCCCAGAAAGGTCCTTTCACTGAAGTGACTCCTCAGGAGTGGGACAATGTCTTCGCCGTCAACGCCCGCGCTCCTTTCTTTATCTGCCAGGCGGCGCTCGAGCCCTTGAAGAAGTCTTCCAAGCCGATGGTGATCAACATAGCCTCTGTCGTCGGATTCAAGGGATACGCCAATCAGAGTGTATATTCCTCATCCAAACATGCCCTGACCGGATTCACCAAGGTGTTCGCCAAGGAAGTGCAGCCTTTCGGGATCAGAGTCCATCTTATCAGCCCCGGCGGAGTGGCCACCGAGATGGTCAAGAAGATGCGTCCCGACATTGATCCTGCGGAGCTTATCCAGCCTGAGGAAATAGCCGAGATCGTCCGTTTCCTTGTCACCCGTAAGGGTACCGGCACGATCGACCAGTTTTATATTCGCCGTTACACCGGCCTTGCTTTTGATTGACTCTGTTCTCACTAAACACTGAATCCTCATGACCGAAAAAGAAAAAAGGGATGCCGGACTTTTGTATAACGCTGGCAATGACGAAGAACTGATCGCGGAAGTCCGAAAGGCGAAAGACCTTTGCCACCAGTACAACCAATTGCCTCCGATGGATTTCGAGGGGCACAGGGCGATTCTCTCAAAGCTCTTCGGGAAGATAGGTGAGCGGATCAATATCTATCCTCCGTTCTGGTGTGACTATGGGTATAATATCGAGGTCGGGGAGGATTTCTTCGCCAATCATGGCGTGACTATCCTGGACGGAGGCAAGGTCGTCTTCGGGAATCATGTGCTGATCGGTCCAGGATGCGGATTCCATACGGCCGGCCACCCCTTGCTCGCGGATCAGCGCAACCGGTGGCTCGTGTTCAACAAGCCTATCACTGTTGGTGACAACGTCTGGTTCGGTGCCGGGGTCCAGGTCCTTCCAGGGGTCACGATAGGGGACAATGTCGTCGTGGCTGCCGGGAGTGTGGTTACTCATGACCTGCCGTCCGGGTGTGTGGCTGCGGGCAATCCGTGCGAGGTGCTTCGGGAAATAACTGATGATGATAGGATATGAGACGGATTCTGTTGTTTTTGGCCATGCTCTCCACCATTGTCTCTTGTGAGGAGCGGGCGAGTCGCGTGACTGTTACTTTCAAGGAGGTTGAGAAATCCTTCGCCGAGCCAGGGAAAGAGTTCAGGCCGGCGCCGTTGTGGACATGGAATGCCCGTGTGAACCGTGGGGACATTGACTCGGGCCTGCGCTTTTTCAAGGAGCAGGGCTTCGGAGGAGCGTTCATCCATCCTCGTCCGGGACTTGAGACAGATTATCTGTCCGAAGAATGGTTCGAACTCTACCGCTACAGTGTCGAGAAAGCGAAGGAACTGGGACTGGACATCTGGATATATGACGAGAATTCCTATCCGAGTGGTTTCGCCGGTGGCCATGTACAGCGGGAAATGCCTGAGTCATGGGATCATACAATCCGGCTGCGGCCGCACCGTTTTGAGTCTCTCCCGGAAGACCTGTCCGGGTATTCATATTTCCTGAGGCAGGAAGGCGAGGACTTTGTCGACATCTCCTCCAATCTTGATTATTATAAAGGAAAGCCGGGAGTATATTACCTCTATACCGCCG
>JAFVED010000211.1 GCA_017478125.1 Bacteroidales bacterium
ACCAGCGCGGCGATTGTGTCCGCAATTTTCTTTTCAAGCATCTCAAGATTGGTCTGTGAAAGCACCATGACTTCCTTTACGGGCCCGACGCAGGAGACGATGGCCAGAACCATGGATGCGAAAAACAGGATTTTTCTCATTGATCGGTCTATAATCACGCGAATTTAAGAAATATGGGTTTAAATTCTTATTTTTGTTCGTAAATACCTTATCAACAGTATTGGTTATGTGTGGAAAATTCCTGACAATCGTGTCCTTGGCTCTGGCGTGGCTCCCTTTGTCCGCCCAGGAGTACAAACCCAATCTCCCGTGGGCCGACATCTCCGGCCAGAAGGAGAGGCAGGTCGAGGTCGCCGCCGGTACTCCGGAGCTTTACAACGGCCACCCGACCACGGTTCTCCTGGACGACGGTGTTACCATGGTCTGCGCGTGGTCGGATGGTCATGGCGGAAAGGCGGCGTTCATCGGTTTCAGCTATGACGGCGGCCTTACCTGGCAGGTCAAGAACGCCCCGAAGGAGTGGAAAGGCCTTGTGAACTGTCCCAGCCTCTACCGGCTCACCGACAAGAGAGGAAAGGAGAGGCTGTTCGTCTTCGCCCAGGTCAGCGGTGATAAGACCTACAGGAATATGGGTTATTCCGTCAGCGAGGATGGCGGACAGACCTGGAGCGGGGTCAAGGTGCTCGACAAACCCTGCATCATGGCCTTCACCAGCATAATCCGGCTCGACAACGGGGATTATCTCGGGATGTACCACAGAGGGAATTCGGATCAGGACAGGGCACCGCTCAAGATCTGGCAGGCGGTCTCCCATGACGGGGGCCTCTCCTGGGATGAGTCCAGCCTCGTCGGTGAGGTGCCGGGAAAATCACCTTGCGAGCCTTGCGTCTTCCGTTCCCCGGACGGGAAGACGCTCCTATGCCTGGCGCGTGAGAACCAGCGGAAAGGGTGCTCCCTGTTTATGTGCTCAAAGGATGAGGGATCCACCTGGACAGAGATGAGAGAGGCTCCCTGGGGACTCACCGGCGACCGTCACATGATCCGCTACCTTCCTGACGGAAGGCTTGTCTCAGTGTTCAGGGATATGGCTCCCGGCAGCCCGACCAAAGGCCATTTCGTGGCCTGGGTTGGGACCTTCGGGGACATCACAGGCGGCCTTTCCGGCCAGTACAAAGTGAAACTGCTCCACAGTTTCGCCGGCCCGGACTGCGGTTATCCGGGACTCGAGATTCTTCCGGATGGGACAATAGTGGCCACCACCTACATCAAGTACCATCCCGGAGAGGAGAAGCACTCGGTGGTCTCCGTCCGCTTCACGATAGGTGAACTTGATGATTTGTTTAAATAGAAATAGTTGAAAATGAGAAAGATCGTTATCCTGGCAGTTTCTTTGCTGATCCTGGCCTCCTGCGGTGTGGACAAGACCCTGGTTGTCAATTACAAGCTCTGGCTTGACTGGCCGGAGCGCCAGCTTCCGGACTTCTCAAAGCTTGGAGATCCTCTCGAAACCGGAGTGAAGAACAATTTCGATCTGGTCGGCATAGACGAGACTTTGAACCATTTTGTCCTGCTTCTCGAGACCACTCTCAAAGTTGACAAGGAGGAGGAATATACTTTCAAAGCCTCCACCGACGACGGGTCGAAGTTCTATGTCGACGGCGAGATGCTTTACGACAACGACGGAGCCCACGGCCCCATCACGAAGATCGTCACCAAGAGACTCGCGAAGGGAAACCACCTCCTTCGCCTTGAGTATTTCGACTTCGACAAAGGGCAGTCCATCAACTTCTTGTACAGCACCCCGACGATCCCATGGAGAGAGATCAACGACAAACTTCTGGCGGAAGAGGACAAGGCCACGGACAAGGCGTCCTTTGTCAAACCGCAGATAGACGAGGCTCTCGCCAGGTTCAACGCCTGGAAAGGGGACGACCCTGTCATGTCGTTCCCGATAGTGACAGATGTCCACACTTGCGGACGCTTTACCTACAAGCATATAGGTCACGCGGTCAAAGCCGCGGAGGCTTTCGGGAGCGATTTCATCGAGAATTTCGGCGACATCGGCCTGAACGCCTACCCGGCCACGGAGAACTCAGCGTACGCCAGGGAGATAGTCGATAATGTGAGGGCACAGATGCTCAAATACGACGGGGTCTGGCTCTACACCCCTGGCAATCACGACTGGGATGCGGGCGAAGGGAAATATTTCACGGACAGTGACTTGCATAGCTTCTTCCAGGAGCCTTGGAAAGAAAAGGCGGGTGACGCTCTCCACTTTGTCCCAGGCAAGACCTACGGCTGGTACGATGTGCCCGGAAAGGGGATCAGGGTCATATTCCTTAACAGCCAGGGTACGGGGACCCAGGGCGGGTCTTATTATCTGTTTGACACGGAGCAGGTGGAATGGCTCAAGGATCTTCTGGGAAAGACTCCAGTGGCTATGGCTGTCCTCGTGACGACTCATTACATGCCTCATCCTCTCGGCCGCTGGACCAACTCCAACCCCAATGAGGAGACCCTTGCCAGCAACCAGAGGCTTATGGACATACTCTCCTCCTTCGCCTCCAAGGGCACTCTTATCGGTCTTGTCACCGGCGATGCCCATGTCAACATGTACACCAAGGAAGCCGGAGTCAACTATTTCATCTCCCAGGGATATGGATGGGTTGTCCCGGACCTGATGCTTCCCGGCACCACCCACGCTTTCTTCGACTACAAGGAGAACCTTTGCGTAGATATCTTCGCTGTCAAGCCTTTCAAGAGGGAGGTCCATACCTTCAGGATAGGAGCGGGCGGAGAGGCGTTCGACTGTGTGTTCACTTATTGACGGGATGTTGTTCAAGTAGAGAAAAATCACTATTTTTGACGAAATTCGTCTGAATATGTACAAAAGAGTTCTGTTAAAACTCAGTGGAGAGATTCTCGGAGGACCCGAAGGAAAGGGACTTGATCCCGAATATCTCAGGAAATACGCTGGGGAGATAGCCCGGGCGGCCAAGGCTGGCCTGCAGGGTGGTGTGGTCAATGGGGGCGGCAATATATTCCGTGGTCTCCAGGGGCTCGACAAGGGTTTCGACCGGGTCGGAGGAGACAGGATGGGGATGCTTGCGACTGTGATCAACTCGTTGGCTCTGAGCCAGTTCATTGAAGACGAGGGGGTTCATGCCGAAGTCTTCACCGCCACTCCCATGGAACCTTTTGTCCGCTACTACAACCGCGACAACGCGGTCAAGGTGCTTGAGGAGGGTGGAGTCGCGCTGATTGCCGGCGGAACAGGCAACCCCTTCTTCACCACGGATTCAGGAGCCGCTTTGCGCGCCCTTGAGATCAGGGCGGACGTGATGCTCAAAGGCACGAAAGTTGACGGCGTCTACACCGCTGACCCGAAAAAGGATCCCGCCGCCGTCAAGTACGATGAGATAACCTTCGCCGAGGCGATGGCCAAACAGCTCAGGGTGCTGGATCAGACTGCCTACGCGCTTTGCGATGACGGTGATATGCCGATCATTGTCTTTGATATCGACGCCCCCGGCGCTTTGACGAGGATTCTCGAAGGCGGGAAAGTCGGCACATTGGTACATAAATAAAAACAGATATAACGATGTTATCAGAGAAAGCCAAAGAGATTCTGAATGGTGTCGAGACCAAAATGGCGGACACTGTCGATTTCCTTGAGGAAGACCTCAAGACCTACCGGGTGGGCAAGGCCAATCCGTCCATCCTCAGCAATGTGACTGTCAACTACTACGGCACCGACACTCCGGTCTCGCAGGTCGCTTCCGTCAGTGTTCCGGACGCCCGCACCATCACGATCCAGCCTTGGGAGAAAAGTCTTATCCCGGCGATCGAGAAAGCGATTATGGCCGCCAATCTCGGATTCACTCCGCAGAATAATGGCGAGATCATCCGCTGCCCTATCCCTCCTCTTACCGAAGAGAGGCGCAAAGACCTGATCAAGAAGGCCAAGGCGGCTGGAGAGAACTCGAAGGTGGCTGTCAGGAACATCCGCAGGGAGGGTGTTGACTCCCTCAAGAAGGCCCAGAAGGCCGGCGAGATTTCCGAGGATGTGCAGAAGGAAGGGGAGGATGAGATCCAGAAAGTGACCGACGCCAAGGTTAAGGCCATTGACGCGCTTGTCTCCGCCAAGGAGAAAGAAATTCTCACAGTGTGACAACTGTCGCTATCCAAGGCTACAGGGGCTGCTTCCATGAGCAGGCTGCCCGGGATTTTTATTCGGCGAGAGGAGAGGAAATCTCCATCGTCGAATGTCCCACTTTTGAGGGTCTGTTCAAGGCTCTCTCAGAGGGAAGGGCGGACGCCGCGGCCATGGCCATCGAGAACACGATCTCAGGAGGGTTGCTCCCTAATTTCGAACTCCTGAGGTCCAATCCCTATAGGATCAAAGGCGAGCTGTATATTCCTATACATCAGAATCTTATGGCTCTGCCTGGACAGACCTTGAAAGACATCAGGGAGGTCCGGACCCATTATATGGCCATCAACCAGACCCGTCGTTTCTTTGAGCGCGACTGCCCTTGGATCAAGATGGTGGAGTCTGAGGACACCGCCAAGAGCGCCATTGACATCGCCGAGGCGGGATTGAAGGGAGTCGGCGCGGTCGCCTCGGAGCTGGCCGCGCGGGAGAACGGCCTGGAGATACTTGCCAGAGGGATAGAGACGTATAAGCAGAACTTCACCCGTTTCCTTATCCTTGACGACTCGATCTCCATTCCCCGCTCCGGAACCGACAAGGCTTCCCTGTGTTTCACCCTCCCGCATAAACCGGGATCCCTAGCCCAGGTACTGACCATCCTGTCCTTCTACGACATGAACCTGACCAGGATCCAGTCTCTTCCTATTCCCGGGAAAGAGTGGCAGTATTTTTTCTATGCCGACATAAGGTTCGCCTCATTCGGCCGTTACCGGCAGGCCCTGAAAGCGGCCCGTCCCCTGATGGCCGACCTTTACATCCTCGGAGAATACAGGTCATTCGTCGGCAAAGGGTCTCCTCAGGATGGCGATCGTCATGGTGACACCTTGTCATTCTGAGCGAAGCGAAGAATCTGAAAGAACGATATAACGATAATTAACACGTCAACAACAATGAAGATACAACCAGCTGAGAGGACCAAAGGGGTCCAGGAGTATTACTTCTCCCGCAAACAAAAAGATCTTGACGCCGTCTCTGCCGAAAGGGCAGCGAAAGGCCTTGGCCAGCTAATCAACCTCGGAATCGGAGCTCCGGACGGCATGCCCCCGCAGGCCGCCATCGACGCGCTGTCCAGGACGGCCGCTCTTCCTGATAGCCATAAGTACCAGAATTATAAAGGATTGCCTGTCCTGAGAAAAGCTTTCGCGGATTGGTACAAGCGTTACTACGGGGTGACTCTCAACCCAGATGGAGCGATCCAGCCTCTGGTCGGGTCCAAGGAGGGAATCCTGCTGATCTCCTTGGCTTTCGTCAATCCCGGCGACAAGGTTCTTGTCCCGGATCCGGGCTATCCTACTTACTCCTCCTCCGCCCAGTTGGCCGGGGCAGAGGTTGTCCGGTACAACCTCAAGGCGGAAAACGGTTGGTTCCCTGATTTCGATGAGCTTGAGGGGATGGACCTTGAGGGAGTCAAACTTATGTGGGTGAATTATCCGAATATGCCCACGGGAGCTTCAGCGACACCGGAGTTGTACCAGAGGCTCGTGGATTTCGCTTTGAAGCATGGTATATTGCTGGTCAATGACAACCCTTATTCTTTCATACTGACTGAGCGACCCATCTCGATGCTTGCTGCCGAAGGTGCGTGGGATTGCTGCCTGGAGCTCAACTCCCTCAGCAAGGCCCATAACATGAGTGGCTGGAGGGTCGGGATGGTCGCCGGAGACCCCGTGATGGTGAACGAGATTCTGAAGGTCAAGAGCCAGATGGATTCGGGTATGTTCAAGGCGATGCAGATAGCGGCTGTCGAGGCTCTTGCCCAGGGGCCGGAGTGGTTTGAGGCTCTTAATGCCGAGTATCGTCGCCGCCGGGTCGCCGCCGGGCGTATATTCGACGCCCTCGGTGTCTCCTACAATCCTGACTCGACGGGTCTTTTCCTCTGGGGTAAGGTTTCTGGCGGGGGATCTGTTCCCGCTACGGATCTGGCGACACCGGCCATGACAAAAGGTGAGCGGTTGTCGGAGAAGATCCTGCATGGGACAGGCGTGTTCATCACTCCGGGATTCGTGTTCGGGAAGAACGGCGAGGACTATGTCAGGATCTCGCTCTGCGCCCCTGTGCCGACCCTGGAAGAAGGTCTCGCCCGCATTAAGGAGTTTTTGTCAGCTTGCTGATAACTGGTGTTTTACGGAAAACGCGCGGCCAAATTGGCTGCGCAATATCGGTAAGTTGCTGTAAGTGAATTGTTTGTAAAGCATATTTCTGAAGGATGGTTGTAGGGATTATAGGTTTGGGGCTGATCGGAGGCTCGATGGCGATCGATCTCAAGCGTCGGGGATACGCCGGGAGGATTCTCGGTGTTGAGTCCGAGCCTGTCAACGCCGAGGCCGCGCTGAAGATGGGACTTGCCGACGAGGTGGTCCCTTTCGGGGATTGCGTCAGGCGAAGCGACGTCGTTGTGATCGCCGTTCCGGTCGGTACCGCGGTGAAAATGCTCCCGGAGGTTCTTGACATATTCTCGGAAGAGGGGAACGGGAAGAAGATCGTGATCGACACCTGCTCCACCAAGAGCCAGATAGTCCGGGTCGTCCATTACCATCCGTTGAGGGGCCGTTTCGTCGCCACCCACCCGATGGCTGGTACCGAGTATTCAGGACCATGGGCCGCCATGCCTAACCTTTTCGATGGGCGGGCCTGTATTTTCGCCAACTCGGAAGAGTCTGATCCACAGGCGCTCAAGACTATCGAGGGCTTGTACGATGTGCTGAATATGAGGCCGATCTACATGAACGCCGACAACCACGACGTCCACACGGCGTATGTGTCACACATCTCCCATGTCACGTCCTTCGCCCTCGCGCTGACTGTCCTGGAAAAAGAACAGGACGAGAAACATATTTTTGACCTGGCCTCCGGAGGATTCTCATCCACCGTCCGTTTGGCGAAGAGTTCCTCGGACATGTGGGTCCCGATCCTTACCCAGAACAGGGATAATGTCCTTAGGGTGATTGACACCTATCTTGAGAAGATGAGGCAGTTCCGGGACGCTATCTCCGGGTATGATGAGGGCCGCATTGAGGAACTTATTAGTGAGGCTAACCGTATTAAGAAGATAATTAGATAGTTATGGAAAGAGTATTGGACACTGTCCCAGTGTCTGAATGGGGCTTTTTCGACGAGAGTATACCGCCGATAGTGATCGCGGGGCCTTGCAGCGCGGAGTCCGAGATTCAGATGATGATGACCGCCAAGGGGCTGAATGATTTTGGAATACATGTCTTCCGGGCAGGTATCTGGAAGCCTCGCACCCATCCGGGTTCTTTCGAGGGAGCGGGTGTGCAGGGACTCAAATGGCTACAGAAAGTCAAGAAGGAGTTTGGGATGAAGATATGTACCGAGGTCGCCAGCCAGAAACATGTCTACGAGTGTATGAAATACGGGGTTGACATGGTGTGGATCGGAGCCAGGACGACAGCCAACCCGTTCCTTGTGCAGGAAATAGCTGACGCGCTGCAGGATACGGATATTCCCGTGCTGGTCAAAAACCCTGTCAATCCGGACCTTGACCTTTGGATCGGCGCGCTTGAGAGGCTCAACCGTTCCGGGATCAGGAAGCTCGGAGTGATCCACCGCGGGTTCTCCACCACCCAGAAGATTCCTTACCGTAACCTTCCCGGTTGGCAGATCGCTGTCGAACTTCGCACCCGGTATCCCCAGATCCCGTTCTTCGCCGATCCGAGTCACATGGGGGGCTCCAGGCAGTATCTCAAGGAGTTGTCCCAGAGAGCGATGGATCTTGGTCTTGACGGGCTTATGGTCGAGTCCCACTGCGACCCCGCGTGCGCTCTCAGCGACGCGGCGCAGCAGCTTGTCCCCGCGGATCTCAAGACACTTCTCGAAAGCCTTGTCGTTCGTCAGAAACAGACCAATGACAGGGAGTACAACGAGAACATCGAGCAGCTCAGGGCCAGGATCGACGTGATCGATGAGAACCTTATCATGTCCCTGGCATCCAGGATGGAGGTCTCCAGGAAGATAGGCGACTTCAAGAAAGCGCACAACATAGCCATTGTCCAGGCTGCCCGTTGGGAGGACATTCTCTCCGACATGATCGCCAAGGGAAGAACCTACGGCCTTTCGGACAAGTTCGTCACGGATGTGTTCAACGCCATCCACGAGGCTTCCGTCGCCGAGCAGAACCGCATTCTGGAAGGGAAATAGGGCCTTGCTCCGCCTGGGGTGAGGAAAAGAGCCCGGCACAGATAAAGAAAAAGAAGGGATCCTGATTTCCAGAATCCCTTCTTTCGTATAGGGGTGCCAAGAGACTATTTGGTCATCTTGGTGATGTCTGTTCCTTGGTCGCCCTCATAGGAACCGCCTACGATGTAGTAGCCATGTCCTGAGATCGTGATACCGCCGGCGTTGAATGTCGCGGTGAACTCACCATCATCATAATCCTCGGTCTCCTCGTTGTAGTGGGCGATGTAGAGTTTGCCCCCACCGAGGTCACCGATGTAGACAGGACCCTTGAAGGTGACGGTCTTGGCGTCGAAGTCGACGGTTCCCTCAAGAACGGCTTCATCCTCCATGCCCCAGATACCGACAAAGACAGCTGTGGTCGCGTCTTTCTTAGACACTGTCATCTTGTAAGGACCGCCCTCAAGATCCTGGGCGTTCCACTCACCGACGAGCCAATCCCAATCAAGGGTGACCTCACCGGCCTGATAGTAGAAGGAAGTCACACCAACCTCCTGGACCTCACCCTCGGCGACACCACCGACAATGATGGTGTACTTGCCGGTTTGGGCGTCCTCAGGCAGGGCAACCCTGACAGTGCTTCCGGAGAAGGCGACAATGGACTCATCCTCGCCGGCCTTGAGAGCCTCGATGGCGGCTTCGATGTCTGCCTCGGCCTCGCCGGGGATCAGAATCGCCACACCACTCTCAATGTCCTCTCCGAAGGTGACGTTGGCCTCTCCGAAGACAGCGCTCTCGGTGTCGGTGAAGATACCGGCGTAAGCGGCCTCTACGGTATAGTCCTTAGGAGCGTATCCAGGGAAGACGATGGTGATGGCCGGAGAAGCCCATGAAGCCCAGCCTCCGGTACCGTACATGTAGTAGAACGGGGCGATGGTCACGATACCCGGAGTCTTTCCATCTTCCTGGAACTCAACAACAGCGTTGTTGACCCATGTCGACTCCTCCTTCGTGGCGGAGAAACCTCCCGCCGGATGGCAGATGTAGATGTCCTTGTCATAAGTGGAGTGGTGGTATCCTGAGTTCACGTCTTCGTAATAGACCAGTCCACCAATGGTGAAAGTGATGTCGCCGAATGTGTCGCCAGGCTTGGTGACATGGATGATCAGGTCTTCCGAGTTATTCGAGGCGATTCCGTTGAGGAAGCCCTTGATGTGGTACTCGTTCTCGTCAAGGTCGCTCTGGAGGATCTCCGGACTGGCCTCGCCTCCCCAGTAGAATCCTTCTGTAAGCGTTCCGTTACCCAGGGAAGTCAACGGTGTGGGATACTTGTAAGTCACACTGACTTCTGACATTCCGTAAGGAGTGGTGTCGGATGTGATCGTGTACGTCACAGGGTAGTCCTTGGCGAACTCAAACTCCGCAGGGTCGATGGGGAAAGTGAGGGAGGCTTTGTTGCTTCCCGCGTTGAACGAGGCTGTGGCCGTGGTCGATTTCGAGACAAGCCCGGACCCGTCAGTGACATTGACTGTCAGAGTCGCCGCTGAAGAGGTCTCGATACGGAACACATCGACAGTAACCTGCTGTGTTTCCTGTCCGATTGAGACCGCGGTTGGAGTCTCGGTCGAGAAATAGTACTGGGGACCAGTGGCCTGCGGACCCGGCTCATACAATACTTCATCCTCGCAGGAGGAGATGGCCGCCATGGCGCCAAGCGCCAGGAAAATGTATGCTAATCTTTTCATATTCTTACGCTTGAATTAGAATGTTGAGACCACTGGGGAGTTTCCTGTAGGATAATCCGGATCAGGATTGTTGGTGCAGGCCGTGTTGTAGTTGGCCTCGGTCTGAACAATGCAGAGGTTCATCCAGTCAGGGGTGCTCTCCTTGTTGTAGCGGTAGTTGTTGTAGTGGTTCGAGTTGGGATAGCTGCGGATGATACCCTTCTGGAGGCGCTTGATGTCCTTGGTGGCCAAACCCTCGCCCCAGAACTCGATCCTTCTCTGCCACCATATCTCGTTGATGAAGGCGGGAGTGGAGGTGTTGTAGTAAGCCTCGTTGTGAGTGCCGTAGACGAAGTTGGCGTCGCGGTTCTTGGCGAAAGCGGTGAGGAGCTCGATACCCTCGGCCTCATTCATCCTGCCGGCGGCCTCAGCCTCGATCAGGTACATCTCCTCGACCCTCATGAGAGGGACGGCGACGACGAAACCGATGTACTGGTTGTCGCGTCCGGCCTCTCCGCCGGCGGTGCGGAACTTGAAGTTGGTTCCTCCGTTGGGGTTGCCGTTTCCGTCGTTGGTATCCCATATCCAATCAGGATGGTTGGTGTAGGCGGCGAGGGCAGCCTTGGCGGTCTCCTCATCCATGTCGTCGATGGCGAAGTCGACATAGCACTTCTTGCGGCAGTCAGTCTCGGGGACTGTCTCATAGAGGTGGCGGTCGATGTGGATCGGACGGCCGTAGTTGGCGGCGTAACCGCAACCGGAAGTGTTAGGATTGATCTCCATGCACATCCAGGAAGCCCAGCTGGAGTCAGCGTCGTTGTTCTGGATACAAGGGTTGTCGGACTTGAAGGTCACGCCAAGCATCCAGGCGGAGTTCGGAGTGTTGAATCCGGTCTCCCAGTCGGTGTACTGGTCGGGAGTCATCATCGTGTAGCCGCTCTGAGCCTTCTTGGCATACTCGCGGGCCTTGGACCACTCACCCATGAGGAGATAAGCCCTGGCTTTCTCACCATAGACGCAGCTCACGTCGGGGGTGTACTTGTTAGGCCTCTTGTAACTGGCAAGGTAGCTCTCGGCCTTGTCGAGGTCGGCGAGGATCTTGTCGAACATGTCCTTGTTGGAGAGACGGGGGTTGGAGTAGAGATCCTCGATGGTGGTGTTCTCGTCAACCCACGGCACGGTCTCGGCCGAAGAGTCGAGATAGTAAGGCTGCTTCGCGAACATCTGTGCCATGTCAAGGTACCAGTAAGCCCTGTAGAAGAGAGCGATTCCCGCTCCGGGTTTCAAGGCGTCGTCCGGATCCTCTCCGGCTGAGAGCAACACGTTGTTGCAAGCCCTGATGTGGCCGTAATAAAGAGTCCACACGTACTGGCTGGCGGCGTATGTCGGGCCAAGGGACTGGATGGTGTAGAACTGGTTGAACCAACCGTTGGTAAGGTTAGGCTGGACAAGATCCTGTCCCATGGAATCCCAGGCGATGAAGAACCTGGTGACACCGAAGTCGTTGGCGGCTGTGCCGCCTCCGTAGGTCGGGAAGCCCGCCAGTGTGGAGGTGACGGCGTCGACGAAGCGGTCGAACGCTCCCGGGACCTGTGCCTGGGAAGTGGTGACATAACTTGTCTGAGGGAAGGTCTCTTTGATGCAACCGGTCGCGAGGACAGCGGCGCTGACAGCTATAAGAGAGAATTTCGCTATATTTTTCATAATCATATCCTCCTCAAATTAGAAAGTGACCTGAACTCCACCGGAAATGCTGCGTACCGGAGAGTAGACGTTTGTGGAAGAAGTCCCGGAGAACGAGGCTCTGGGGTCGAAGCCCTTACGGGCGGAGATGTAACCGAGGTTCTCACCCACGGCGTAGATACGGATCCTGCTGATGAGCTTGCTGACCCCAATCTTGTTGACCGGCAGGTTGTAGCCCACAGAGAAGGACTGGAAGTTGAAGTAGCTGGCATCGGTCAGGGTGATGTCTCCAGCGGTTGTGTACTGGTCGGCATACTGCCAACGAGGAATCTTGCTGGAGGTGTTCTCAGGAGACCATGACTTGAAGATGTCCCTGTGGTAGTTGTAACCGGCGTCTGACGCGGAGGTCGGAGGGGTCATCAACTTGGAATAGACACCATCGGTGATCTTTCCGCCGACCTGATAGTCGAAGGTGGCGCTGACATCGAAGTTGCCGATCCTGAGGCTGGTGTTGAGTCCACCGAAGAACTTAGGCAGCATGGAGCCGTGGGTATAGCGCTGGGCCTCACCGATCTTGGTGGTGGTTCCTGAGCGCTTCTGGCCGGGACGGTTGGTGATGTTAGCCTCCTGGCCGCCGAGGGTGCTGAGATCCTCGTCATAGTAGAAGGTGGCCTCACCGTTCTCGTTAAGTCCGGCGAACTCGTAGGTCATGTAGTCACGCATCACGCCGCCGGGTGTCCACCAGTAACCGCTCTCGTAGTATCCGTCGTACTCTCCAAGCTTGGACTCGGGGAGCTTGAGGATCCACGCGTAGTTAGTGGAGATGTTGGCTCCGATGGTCCACTCTACGGTCCTTGTACGGACAGGGACGACGTTGAAGGAGAACTCGAGACCGCGGTTGGCGATGTCACCGATGTTTCCGTAGTAGCCGCGGGAACCAGCTGACTCAGGGACAGAGATCCAGAAGAGCAGGTCGGCGGTCTTCTTATAGTAAGCGTCCAATGATCCGGAGAATCTCGCTTTCCAGAAGCTGAACTCGAGTCCGATGTTGGAGTTGGTCGTGGTCTCCCAAGTGATTTCAGGGTTACCGATCAAGCGGATCTCAGGGGACATGGTGGTGTCGCTGGCCTTGCTAAGGGAATATGTGTCACCATAAGCGTAGGAAGTGATGCTGTCATTACCCTGCTGTCCGATGGAGGCCTTGAGTTTCAACTGGTCGATCCAGCTGACACCGGCCATCCAAGGCTCCTTGTTGATGATCCAGGCTCCACCCACGGACCAGAAGTTACCCCAGCGGTGATCCACCGCGAAGGTGGAGGAGGCGTCACGACGGAAGGAAGCGGAGAGGTAGTACTTCTTGTCAAAGTCGTACTGGGCGCTGATGAAGTAACCTTCCGCATTGTATTCAGACGAGCTGGAAGATGTTCCTGAATAAAGCACGTTGGCGAAAGCGTTGACCTCATGGATCTCAGGGGAGAAACCTCCCTGGGCGGTGATACCCATGCTCTTGCCCTGGGTCTTGTAGTACTCGTGACCGACCATCACATTGACATTGTGGTTGCCGAAGCTGTTGGCGTATGTGAGGGTCTGGAGCTGGTTGTACCTGAGGTTGTTGGACATGCCCTTATAGAGCTCGCCGTTGACACCGACCTTGGGGCCGTAGTACGGGTTGTCGTAGTTTGTGGAGAGGGTGTTGCCCCAGTTGATTGTCGACTGGACGACCGCCTTGAGGTGGTCGGTGATGTCGAAGTCGGCGTTGAAGGTGCCGGTGAGGTTGCGCCCGTCGTTGTAGACCTTGTTGTAGCGGTTGGAACCGAACGGGTTACCGGTCTGCATGAATCCACGGCCGTTGCCGGGGTAGTTCGTTGTGGCCACACCGTAGTCGTACTGCTCGTGTCCGAACTCGTCTGTGCGGATCACCGGGTTGCCGGAGGCGTCAAGCACGCGCACGTAGACAGGATAGACGGGGGCGATGTAGGTCGTGTAGTACATC
>JAFVED010000212.1 GCA_017478125.1 Bacteroidales bacterium
GACTGTTCCTCTGGGGGAAGGTCTCCCGGTCCCTGAGCGGAGTCGAAGGGCCGGTGGTTCGACAGGCTCACCAACCGGAGAACCAGGCTCACCAACCGGAAATGACAATAGGTGAGCAACTTTCCGAGGCAATTCTTCACGCTACCGGCGTGTTCATCACTCCGGGAATGGTGTTCGGAAAGAATGGTGAGGACTATGTCCGGATTTCTCTCTGCGCCCCTGTTCCCACCCTTGAAGACGGCCTCTCCCGCATCAGAGCCTTTTTAGCAACTGATTGATATATGGTGTTTTATGGAAAACGCGTGTCTTATTTGACTACGCATTTTCTGTAAGTTGTTAATAGTGAGATATATAAAAAATGGTTGTTGGAGTTATAGGCCTCGGTCTGATCGGGGGCTCTATGGCGATAGATCTTAGGCGGCGAGGCTACGCAGATAGGATTATCGGCGTAGAATCCGAGCCTGTCAATGCCGAGGCCGCCCTCAAGATGGGGCTGGCCGATGAGGTCGTCCCATTCGCCGATTGCGTCCGTAGGAGCGACATCGTAGTGATCGCCGTCCCTGTGGGGACAGCGGTGAAAATGCTTCCTGAAGTGCTGGACATATTCTCCGAGGAAGGCAACGGCAAGAAGATAGTGATAGACACTTGCTCGACGAAAAGCCAGATAGTAAGGGTTGTCCATTACCACCAGATGCGGGGCCGCTTTGTGGCCACCCATCCGATGGCGGGTACTGAATATTCCGGACCATGGGCGGCCATGCCCAACCTGTTCGATGGTAGGGCATGCATATTCGCTAATTCAGAAGAATCTGATCCTCAGGCGCTTAAAGCGGTTGAAGAGCTTTATGATGTCCTGAATATGCGGCCGATCTACATGAACGCCGACAACCACGATGTCCACACCGCATACGTCTCCCACATCTCCCATGTGACTTCCTTCGCCCTGGCGCTGACAGTGCTGGAGAAGGAGCAAGATGAAAAGCACATTTTCGATCTCGCCTCGGGTGGTTTTTCCTCTACGGTGCGTCTGGCTAAAAGCTCGTCCGAAATGTGGGTTCCGATCCTGACCCAGAACCGGGACAATGTCCTTCGGGTCATTGACACCTATCTTGAGAAGATGAGTCAGTTCAGGGATGCTATAGCGGATTTTGACGATTCCAGAATCGGGGAACTGATCCGCGAGGCCAACAGGATTAAAAAGATTATCAGGTAGATAGAAGATTGAGTTGTTATGGAACGAACGCTTGACACAGTCCCCGTGTCTCGATGGGGCTTTTTCGATGAGAGCATTCCCCCGATTGTGATCGCCGGACCTTGCAGCGCCGAGTCGGAGTTGCAGATGATGATGACCGCCAAAGGACTGCACGACTTCGGCATCCACGTTTTCCGCGCGGGAATATGGAAACCCAGGACTCATCCGGGCTCTTTCGAGGGTGCCGGGATACAGGGGCTGAAATGGCTCCAGAAAGTCAAGAGGGAGTATGGGATGAAGGTCTGTACAGAGGTGGCCAGTCAGAAACATGTCTATGAGTGCATGAAGTACGGAATAGACATGGTTTGGATTGGAGCCAGAACCACCGCCAATCCTTTTCTTGTTCAGGAAATAGCTGAGGCTCTGCAAGATACAGATATTCCCGTGCTGGTCAAGAACCCTGTTAATCCTGATCTCGACCTTTGGATCGGCGCCTTGGAGAGGCTCAACCGTTCCGGGATAACGAAATTGGGTGTTATCCACAGGGGATTCTCGACTACCCAGAAAATTCCTTATCGTAATCTTCCTGGCTGGCAGATTGCTGTCGAGCTCAGGACCCGTTATCCTGACATTCCGTTTTTCGCTGACCCAAGCCACATGGGTGGTTCGAGGGAATATCTTAAAGAACTCTCCCAGAGGGCGATGGACCTTGGTTTGGATGGTCTTATGGTCGAGTCGCATTGTGATCCGTCCTGCGCTTTGAGCGATGCCGCCCAGCAACTTGTTCCGTCCGACCTGAAAACCCTTCTTGAGAGCCTTGTTGTCCGCCAAAAGCAGACCAACGACAGGGAGTACAACGAGAACATCGAGCAGCTCCGCGCCCGGATCGACGTGATCGACGAGAACCTGCTGATGTCCCTTGCTTCCAGGATGGAGGTCTCCAGGAAGATAGGGGAGTTCAAGAAAGCCCACAATATCGCTATCGTGCAGGCCGCCAGATGGGACGACATCCTCTCCGACATGATTGCCAAGGGGCGTTCTTACGGTTTGTCAGAGAAGTTCGTGACGGATGTATTCAACGCGATTCATGAGGCTTCTGTGACGGAACAAAACCGCATCTTGGAAGGGTAGATCCTTCGCTTACGCTCAGGATGACAAAAAAAAGGGGCCGCTCAATGCGGTCCCTTTTTCTTTTACAACTATGACTACTCGTTCGAGGTGACATCCCACCATACGCGTACCCACTGGTCGTCCTTTCCGCCGAGATACTTAGCGACCGCGGCATCATACTGATCTTGATTA
>JAFVED010000213.1 GCA_017478125.1 Bacteroidales bacterium
AGATCATGATCCCGGTAACTATCTCCGCCCGCGAACTCAGCTTCCAGAAGGCCATCTGCGACCGTGTCAAAGCACAGGTCGAAGGTATCAAGATCCAGAACATCGACTACAAGTTCGGGACCATGATCGAGATTCCCCGCGCGGCTCTCACAGCCGACCGCATGGCCCGCGCCGCCGAGTTCTTCTCCTTCGGAACCAACGACCTCACCCAGATGACGTTCGGTTTCTCCCGGGACGACATCGGCACCTTCATGGGCGACTACCTCGGCAACAAGATCCTCGATTCTGACCCGTTCCAGACCATCGACACCAAGAGCGTCGGCAAGCTGGTCGAGTTCGGCATCCAGGGCGGACGCTCGAAGAGACCCGACCTCAAGTGCGGAGTCTGCGGAGAGCATGGTGGAGATCCCGACTCGATCCGCTTCTTCAACAAGATCGGAGTCGACTATGTCTCCTGCTCGCCTTTCCGCGTGCCCATCGCACGCCTTGCCGCCGCACAGGCCGCCATCGAGCAGAGCAAGTAGGATTATGAGAATAGCCATTATAGGGGCTGGGAATATGGGTGGTGCCACAGCACTTGGCATCACCCGTTTTTGTCCCGAAGCTGAGGTCATAGCCACAGCGAGACACCAGGAGACCCTGAATAAGTATTCATCGGCAAGAATCAGGACAACTCTTGACAATGCCGCCGCGGCCAAGGACGCGGATCTGATTGTCATGGGAGTCAAACCCTGGCTGCTCAAAGAAGCGCTCACTCCCCTGCTGCCTTTCATGGGGAGCAAGATCCTGGTCTCCCTTGCGGCTGGGATCCCGGCCCAGACCTTGAGAGAGTGGACGGAAGGTGCTAATATCCAAGGAGTCTACACTGTAATTCCTAACCTGGCGATAGAGATCGGCGAGAGCATGACTTTCATCAACGAGGTCTCCGGTACGGAAGATAGCCGTTCGGTCGTGACCGCCCTGTTCAACTCTGTCGGCAAGGCTTTGGTGGTAGATGAGAAACAGCTCGGAGCCGGGATGATGGTCGCCTCCTGCGGGACAGCCTTCGCCTTGAGATATGTCCGGGCAGCCACAGAGGGCGGAGTCGAGTTGGGACTGTATCCGGGACAGGCTCTTGAGGCCGCACTGCAGACAGTCAAGGGAGCGGCGATGCTTGCTGAAGCTCACGGCACCCATCCTGAGCAAGAGATCGACAAAGTCACAACCCCCGGGGGGATAACCATCCGGGGGCTGAACGCCATGGAGGAGGCGGGTTTCTCCAACGCCGTCATCCAGGGTCTCTAAATCTGGAAATAACAACTATTTACGAAACGGCAATCAGAGTGATCCCATTGCCAGGAACATCACGCAAAGGACCGCGAGTACCGACACCGCGACGAGCCATACGACAAGGAGGCAAAGGCCAGGGCGCCACGAAGGAGCCTTGAGGTCGAACAGGAGCATTATTCCCAGATAAATCAGGGCTATGAACGGGATGACCAATGTCACCGCGAGCGAGATCACAAGCGGCGGGTATGACATCATTTCCAGGATCACCGGCGCCTCGTTCGCCACCTCCTCCACAAGGCGGTTGAGGAAGAAGGTGTTGCCCAAAAAGTCATTCCCGATAGTCAGGCAACCGAGAGAAACCACTCCAGCCACACCGGTCACAAGAAACGTTATTCCTATACATATCGCGAGAATACGCCAAACCGGCCGTAAGGAATCTGACTTCGCCACATTTCGCGCGGCTTCCTCCACCTCGCGGGAAGCGCTCATCACCTTGGCACTGATGGCGTCCACAGTACCCTTCTCCCCTCTCATCTCATCCCGCTGCCTCACGGTCTTCGCGACAGGCATGCAAATCCACAAGATCGCATATAACACTGGCGCCAGGAGAGAAGGGGTATTTAACCGGCCATGATTAAAAAAGAAACCGCAACCGGCCAGGGTGAGTATGACAAAAAGGATCCTGAACGCCGTGGAGTCGACTCCAAGATACATTCCGAGACCAGCGCAAACCCCAGCGACCTTGCCTTCTGAAGGATCGCGGTACAGCTTCCTCTTGACTTTCAGCTCCTCCGGGCTCTTATCGGACCTGGCCTCCCCGGCAGAGGCCGGACTCCCGCTACCGGCAGGTTCCCCGGACTCCTCCTTGATGGCCTCAGGTCTGCCAAGCGTGGCGATCACAGCCTCCACAACCGGACGTGTGACGACACCTCCCTTCCCGCACCGCTCAAGCAGCAACTCCGACATCCTCTCCTCGATCCCCTCCATCACCTCGGAGCCGCTCACTACTTCCGAATAGAATGTCTCGAGCTCTGACAAGTATTCCCTGGCCAGCGCGCTGGCGTCATCCTCAAGGCAGAACACAAATCCGCCTATGCTCACATTCTCGACAGGTTTCATCTCTATCTCTCCCTGATTGTCTTGATGGTGTCCACAATCTCACGCCAGGCGAGATCCATATCCCCAAGCTGCTGGCGTCCTTTCTCGGTGATACAGTAATACTTCCGGGGCGGTCCCTGGGTGGACTCCTCCCAGCGGTAAGACAAAAGGCCCTGGTTCTTCTGGCGGATCAGCAGAGGGTAAAGAGTACCTTCCACCACTATCATATTGGCGGCCTTCAGCTCTTCCAAAATGGACGACGCGTAGGCCTCCTTCTTGTCCAGGATGCTCAGGATGCAATACTCAAGCACCCCTTTACGCATCTGGGAGCGAACGTTTTCAGCACTGTTATCCATGACCCGCCCTCCTATTTTGAGTATTCAGTGAACTTGGCCATGTTCTCGGCCGTCGGCTCAAGGCCTCTCATCTCGCATTTCTGGGCGGGAGTCTTGGCGAGAGGCACGACAACCCATAGAACCAGGTAGACGATCAGTCCGGATCCCCACAGAAGCAGGGCGAGCAGGATGATTATCCTCACTATGGTGATGTCGATGTTAAGGAAGCAGGCGAGTCCGGAGCAGACCCCTCCGATCGCCTTGTTGTCAGGATCCCGGAACAGACGCCGCCCGGAACCGTTTTCCTTCTCGTAAGACAAGTCCATCCTGATAAAACGGTCATCGCTTTCACCCTTGCCAGGTTTCCCGGTTTCCGCTCCGGCCGAAGATCCGGAATCCCGGCCTGGCTCACCAGTTGGAGAGGAATAGTCAAGCGGCTCGGCGGACCCGTCCGGCATCCCCAGCTGGCCAACAATCCTGCTGACCATCCCGAGGTTGACAACCCTGTAGGCGGCTCCCCCGGTCTCCTGGTCGAAAAGCTCAGCTATCCTGCCCTCAAGATCGGACATCACCTCGTCCTTGGCAGACTGGGTGTCCTGGCTCAGGCGTGACTTGAAATGGCCGAAATAGGCGGCGAGCCTCTTGTAGGCATCCTCGTCGAGGGCGAAGCTCCTGCCGCCGATACTCGCGTTGATTACTTTTTTCATAATATTCTTGGTTTAGCAATTAATTTTCCTTCGCAAAGATATAAATAAAATTAAATACCTTGCAACACATAGTACCTAACAAATTCAAAAAATTGCTATTTTTGTGAAAACTAAGGTATCACATGAGACATTCCCTCCTTCTTATCCCGGGCATAATAATGTTTTTCGCCTGCTCGGGTCAAGCCCAGAATTATGTGTCCAAACGTCCCGCCGAGGGCGACAGGCTTTTCACCTCCCAGGCTGTGGAGAAAAAGATCGCCAGGACCACAGCCCAGCTGAAGAATCCGCGCCTCGCGTGGATGTTCTCGAACTGCTACCCGAACACGCTGGACACCACCACGCATTTCGGCGAGGATGAGAACGGGGACTGGAGGACATTCATCTACACCGGGGACATCCACGCCATGTGGCTCAGGGATTCCGGGGCGCAGGTATGGCCTTACGTCCAGCTCGCCAACGAGGACGAGCACCTGAAGCACATGCTGGCCGGAGTGATCAACTGCCAGTTCAGCCTGATCGCCCTCGATCCCTATGCCAACGCCTTCAACGATGGGCCAAAAGGCAGCGAATGGGAGTCAGACCTTACGGACATGAACCCGTGGGACCACGAGCGCAAATGGGAGATAGACTCCCACTGCTACCCCATCCGCCTTGCCTACCAATATTGGAAAGTGACTGGCGACGACTCGATATTCGGAGACAAGTGGCTTAAAGCGATCAAGGCCACTCTCAAGACCTTCAAGGAGCAACAGCGCAAAGACGGCCCGGGTCCCTACCGCTTCGCCAGGGTCACGGACCGGCAGTTCGACACCAAGTCCAACGACGGAAGGGGCAACCCGGTGAAGCCTTGCGGCCTGATCGCCTCGGCCTTCCGCCCCTCTGACGACGCCACGATGTTCGAGTTCCTTGTGCCTTCCAACTTCTTCGCTGTCACCTCGTTGCGCAAGGCGGCCGAGATCCTGCGCACCGTGAGCAAGGAGCAGGGGCTGGCGAAGGAGTGCGAGGATCTTGCCTCAGAGGTCGAGAAAGCCCTGAAGGAATATGCCGTCTATGACCATCCGAAATACGGCAAGATCTACGCTTTCGAGGTGGACGGCTTCGGCAACCGTCTCCTGATGGACGACTCCAATGTACCGAGCCTGCTCGCGATGGCTTACCTCGGAGATGTTGACATTAATGACCCTATTTACCAGAATACCAGAAAGTTCGTCTGGAGTGAGGACAATCCTTATTTCTTCAAAGGCGCCGCTGGCGAAGGCATCGGTGGCCCCCACATCGGCTACGACTACATATGGCCCATGAGCATCATGATGAAAGCGTTCACGTCACAGGATGACAAGGAGATCAAGTGGTGCGTTGAGACCCTGATGAAGACCGACGCAGGCACCGGATTCATGCACGAGTCTTTTTACAAGGATGACGCCTCGAAGTTCACCCGGGCCTGGTTCGCATGGCAGAACACCCTCTTCGGGGAATTGATCCTCCATCTGATCGAGGGCGGCAAGTTGGATCTTCTCAACTCTATAAAGGTCAAATAACTCCGGAATATGAGACGAAATATTATCCTGCCCCTTGCCCTCGCTCTGACCGCTTTCGCGGCCTGCGGGCCAAAGGAGTTCCACCCGGCCATGGATCCGGTGGATCTTGTCAATCCGCTTACCGGCACGGCATCATCCTATGAATTGTCGACCGGCAACACCTACCCCGCCATCGCCCTCCCGTGGGGTACTCATTTCTGGACTCCGCAAACCGGCATGAACAGGGACGGATGGACGTACACCTATTCCGCGACAAAGATCCGCGGCCTTAAACAGACCCACCAGCCCAGCCCCTGGATCAACGACTACGGCTCCTTCTCGATCATGCCTGTCACGACAGGCCCTGTGTACGATGAGGAAGGCCGCCAAAGCTGGTTTTCCCACAAGGCCGAGACCGTCAAGCCATATTATTATAAAGTCTATCTGGCCGAGCATGATGTCGTGGCTGAGCTCGCCCCGACCGGGAGAGCCGCGGCTTTCAGGCTGACCTATCCTCAGAAGGATGTCTCCTACCTCGTCCTCGACGCGTTCCAGGGCGGGTTTGTCGAGATTGACAAGGAGCGCAACACTATAAAAGGCTACTCCACCTACAACCATGGTGGAGTCACAGAGAACTTCAGGAATTACTTTGTGGTGATCAGCGACACGCCTTTTGAGACCGGGATGGTGGACGGCAGCATCGCAATGGTCGGCTTCAAGACCGCCAAGGGACAGCAGGTAAACCTCAACGTGGCCTCCTCCTTCATCAGCGAGGATCAGGCGCGAGTCAACCTCAAGGAACTGGAAGGAAGGACTGTGGACGAGATCGCCGAGGCCGGCAGAGCCCGCTGGAACGAGGTTCTGGGACGCGTCACGGTCGAGGATCCGGACATCGACAATGTCAGGACCTTCTATTCTTGCCTTTACCGTTCCGTCCTTTTTCCGAGAGACCTGTCCGAGGTCGACGCCGGCGGGAAGAGGATCCACTACAGCCCTTTTGACGGGAAGATCCATGAGGGTTATCTTTTCGGAGACACCGGATTCTGGGACACCTTCAGGAGCCTTTTCCCATTAGTGGATCTGGTCTATCCCGACCAAGGGGTGAAGATGCAGGAAGGGCTGGTCAACACATGGAAAGAGAGCGGCTTCCTCCCCGAATGGGCAAGCCCAGGGCACCGTGGCTGCATGGTGGGGAACAATTCGGCTTCCGTCGTCGCAGGAGCCTACGTCAAGGGACTCAGGGGCTACGATGCCGAAGAACTTTGGAAAGCCGTAACACATGGCGCTCATGCCGTTCATCCATCAATCAGTTCCACCGGGCGGCTGGGATGGGAGTATTATGACAGCCTGGGGTACGTTCCCTGCGATGTCGGAATCAACGAGAACGCCGCCAGGACTCTCGAATACGCCTACGACGACTGGTGCGTCTACACTTTCGGGAAGGCTCTCGGGAAATCCGAAGAGGAGCTGGCACCCTACGCCAAGGCCGCCCTCAATTACAGGAACCTCTATGATCCCGAGTACAAGCTCATGGTGGGCAGGAATCTGGACGGTTCCTTCGAAAGGCCGTTCAGTCCTCTCAAATGGGGCGGCAATTTCACTGAGGGGAACAGCTTGCACTACACTTGGAGCGTGTTCCACGATCCCCAGGGACTCATAGACCTGATGGGAGGCGATGATCAGTTCATCTCCATGCTGGACAGCGTGTTCACAATACCGCCGCTTTTCGATGACAGCTACTACGGCTTCCCGATCCATGAGATCAGGGAGATGCAGGTCATGAACATGGGCAACTACGCCCACGGCAACCAGCCGATCCAGCACATGCTATACATGTACGACTGGGGAGGTCAGCCCTGGAAGGCGCAGATGCATATCCGTGAGGCGATGGACAAGCTCTACAATGCCAACTTCGACGGCTACTGCGGCGACGAGGACAACGGACAGACCTCCGCATGGTATGTCTTCTCCGCCCTCGGCTTCTATCCCGTCTGCCCCGCATCCGACGAGTATGCCATCGGCACTCCCCTGTTCAAGAAGGCCACCGTTTCTCTTCCCTCAGGCAAAAAGATCATCCTCGAAGCCCCGGACAATTCCTCCGGGAACTTCTACATCGACGGCATCAAGCTGAACGGGAAGTCATGGGACAAGGTCTACTTCAAGCATGGCGACCTTACTGACGGAGCAAGGATTACCTACCGGATGGCCCCTACGCCCAACACCTCCCGCGGCACAGCCCCGTCAGACCGTCCGTACTCGTTCTCAACTAAGAGATAAAAAACAGAAAAACTTTCGATAAGAAACAGAAAACCCTCCTTCCTACCCCTTGACCGGAAGGAGGTTTTCCCGTAGTTTAGCGGATAATTTAAACCACAAAACTATGGAATCCTTATCAACACTTCTTCATCAGGCCCGCTCGCAGGGCATC
>JAFVED010000214.1 GCA_017478125.1 Bacteroidales bacterium
AAGGTCCGTGAGGCCGGTGACAACGAGGTCCAGGATTTCCTTGCCCGCAGACTTTACGACATGACCGGCGAGATCGTGATGTCGCTGCTCCTTATGCGCGACGCCACCGTTGCTCCCGACATGTTCCTCAAGTCGGCTAAGGTCTATGCCGCAATGGCCCTCGAGACTGTGGCCGGCAAGAGTTCCTACATCCTTAACTTCGACAAGGAGAGCCTTCCCGCTTTCCGTGCCGTCGAGGAGTAATGGAACTATATGAATATGCCAGGCCGGGCCTGATGGCCGGCAGGAAGATTCTTTATGTACATGGATTTGCGTCGAGCGGACAGACCGGGAGCGTAAAGACGCTCCGGCTGCTCCTGCCCGACGCAGCCGTTATTGCCCCTGACCTTCCGGTCGAACCAGAGGAGGTGATGGATCTGCTTCGGAGCGTCGTGTCTTCCGAAAAGCCGGACCTTGTCATCGGGACTTCCATGGGGGCGATGTATTCCGAAATGCTCTACGGGATTGACCGTATCCTCGTGAATCCGGCTTTCCAACTCGCTGACACCCTGTTGAAGAACAACGGCCTTGGTCGCCGGGAATTCCACAATCCCCGCTCTGACGGAGAGACATCGTTCCTTGTTACGAAGACCCTCCTTGAGCATTTCCGGGAAGTTTCCTCGCATTGTTTCGAGAGAGCCTCAGAAGATTCTTTCAGGGTCTACGGCCTCTTCGGGATCCACGACAACCTTGTCCACACCTTCGACCTCTTCCACGACCATTATCCGCAGGCGATCCGTTTCGACGGGGAACATCATCTCAACGATTCCGCCATCGTACATTCTCTTCTGCCGGTCATCCAGAGGATAGACGACCGCCAAAGAGACCTCTCACGTCCCGTGATTTTCATTTCGCTTGGAGACCGGATCATGAACCATTCCAGCGGGATGTCCAAGGCAGTCGAAATCCTGTCCCGAAACTATGAGCTTCATGTGTTCTCCGGCATAGATTACAATTCTCCAGGGGAGTGCGAAGACGTTTTCTCCTGGTGTGAAAAAAATCTTGGAGTGCCGGTCTGGAACCGCGTGGAGATCTGCAACCACAAGAATCTCCTGCTTGGAGACTACCTGATCGACGCCGATCCTGACTCCAATGATGGGCGTGACTTCATGGGTACCCTCATCCATTTCGGCTCCGATACTTTCAAGACCTGGGAGGACATCCTCGCCTTCTTCTCCCGCCTCGGCGGCCAGTAAGATTCCTTGGTCATCCTGGGCGCAGCGAAGGATCTGTCGGCGTTTTTGGGAAGTAGCTTATTATTAATAAGTTACATGAGGGTGCATAGAAAAATAATCCATGCACTGTTGGTTAATTTCTTGGAAATCAGGCACTTACGAAAAACGGGCCGGCTCAGTTGAAACGTGTAAGGGGAACTGCAGGATTCGATTATTTTGCTATATTTGTTGTTAAACCAATAAACATTATGTCAAGAAAGAATTTCGGGGCGAAGCCCTATACCTATCCTCAGCCGGTGCTGATCATCGCGGCATACGGCGAGAACGATGTGCCCTCGGCCATGAACGCAGCCTGGGGCGGCATTTCTGACTACAAGGAGATATCCATGGACCTAAGCAAAGGTCATAAGACTGTCAAGGATCTGCGCTCCAGGGGCGCTTTCACGGTGAGCATGGGAACCCTCTCCCAGATGGTCTCCTGCGACTATGTCGGAGTGGTTTCCGGCAATAAGGTTCCGGACAAGGTGGCCCGTGCTGGCTGGCACGTGGAGAAGTCCTCGTTTGTGGATGCCCCGCTTATCAAGGAACTTCCCCTCGCTCTGGAATGCAGGCTTATTTCCTACAACGAAGAGACCGGAATCCTGAAAGGCGAGATCGTCAACGTCAGCGCCGATGAGTGTATCCTTGACGGGAACGGGAACGTGGATGTGAAAAAGCTCCAGCCCATCTCCTTCGATCCATTCAACAACAAGTACATTGTCCTGGGCGACACCGTCGGTGACGCATTCAAGGCTGGTCTCAAACTAAAATAGCCCGTCAGCGGGGAAGGTGATGCCGCCCTGGCGGCGGATCTCATCGAGGATCTCGGCGACGGCCAGGGAGTTGTCCAGGCTGTTGTTTCCGGATTCCAGACTGCCCCTCTCGAGGACGTCGATGAACTCGCGGAATTCGCAGAGGTACTCATCGGGATCGCAGGGAACTGAGATGTCCTCCTTAGAGGGTCCGCTGACACGGCCCGAGGTAGGCGCCCCATGGGGGATGAACTCCACCTGGCGCGTGATATGGATCTGGTCCAGGGAGAGGATGCCGCCCTCAGCCGAGATCTCCGTGCGAAGGCGGGAATCCGCTATCTTTGAAAGAAAGGAGATCTTTTTATTGCCTGTCATCGAATTGTGGGAGAGAGCCGGAAAAGGGCTGTGGAGAAAGATCTACCGTGTGATCCGCTATATTAAGCC
>JAFVED010000215.1 GCA_017478125.1 Bacteroidales bacterium
CGAGCGAGAAGGTGCCGTCCCCGAGGATGTCGCCCCGGATGATGTAAGATCCGGTAACTCCCTTCTCGGCGGGGGTGGTGAACACCTGCGAGAAAGAGGGGAGGTACACTGTGATATTCTTGTCGGTAATATTCTCTATCTCATAAATTTCCCCCATAAGCGGCTTGTCGGTGGAGGGAAATACCTTCCTGACCATCCTGACAGAGGGTGCGGGGGTGACTCCCGGCATCGTCCTGCCGGCCACGAATGTGCTGGAGACTTCCATGTACCCGTCCAGTGTGACCTTCTCCACATTCTCGGCGGTCAGGGAATAACCGTTTACGCTGACAAGGGAGGGGATGTCCACGCCCATCCTGTGCATCAGGCTGGCGTGGGTGTTGTTCGGGATTGTCCGGAGCATCGGGAAGACCAGGGATCTCTCGCTGTGGAAAGACTTGTCGGCGGCGACTCCCCAGCGCAGGACGAAAGCCATCTGCTCCCCGCTCATCTCGATGTGGTCCTCATAGGGGAGGGATGCGGTGGAGGGGATGAGGGTGATGCCTGTGCCGGAAGGTGACAGGGTCCAGTTTACCGGAGCGTCAGCAGGCTCGGCAGCCGGTGTGGTGAATGGTTGGCCGGAGAGGACAGTCGCCAGGATGGTGGCCAGAAAGAGTCTCATGTATTCTCGTCTTATGTGATTATATGTGCAAATATAGCGAAATTGTCCCTTATTTTGATTAAATTTGCTTAATGGGGGAAATGAGATTTTTCGCTTCACTCAGAATGGCATAATAACTAAATGACATAATACTAATAACAACAGATATGAAAAGGATAGCCTTCATTCTCGCCGCCCTGGCGGTCACTTTGTCCGCCTACGCCCAGAAGAAAGTCAAGATGGAGCCTTGGCAGGACCCGAATGTTTTCGAGGAGAACCGCATGCCCATGAGGGCCACATTCGAGACCGACCAGCAGCGGACCCTCTCGCTTAACGGAGTGTGGAAGTTCAAGTGGAATGAGACCATAGAGGGTCGTACCAAGGGTTTTGAGGCCGTCGGCTACGACGATTCCTCATGGAAATCGATGCCTGTCCCGGGGATGTGGGAACTAAACGGTTACGGGGAACCTCTGTATGTCAATGTGGGATACGCGTGGAGAGGCCATTACGAGAACAATCCTCCGTTCCCCCCCACGGAGCGGAACTATGTCGGCCAGTACCGCAGGACATTCACGGTAGACCCTTCCTGGATCGGCAAGCAGATCTGCCTTAATATTGGCTCCGCCACTTCCAATGTCAGGGTCTGGGTCAATGGCGCGATGGTCGGCTACAGCCAGGACAGCAAGCTTGAGGCCAGGTTTGACATCACCAAATATATCCATGCTGGAGAGAACCTGATCGCTCTTGAGATATTCCGCTGGTGCGATGGGACTTACCTTGAGGACCAGGATTTCTGGAGATTCTCCGGGATCGCCCGCGGGGTCTACGCCTATACCCGTGAGCCGGAGCGGCTGGAGAATGTCAATATCCTGGCCGGGATGGACGGCGGATTCACGATCAAGTCCGAGGTGACAAAGGGGATCAAGCGTCTTGAGTATGAGATCCTTGACAAGAACGGGAAACAAGTCGCTTCCGGTGTGGCTGTCCCGAAGAGGCTCCTCGCCGAGGCTTCCGGCAGCGTCAAGGATCCTGAGCTTTGGAGCGCCGAGACCCCTGCTCTTTACACTCTGAGAGTCAACGCTTTCTCCGACACCGGCCTGTCCGAGAGCACCTCTGTCGACTTTGGCTTCAGGACCGTGGAGATCCGGAACGCCCAGCTTCTTGTTAACGGCAAGCCTGTACTGATCAAGGGTGTCGACCGCCATGAGCTCAACGAGAACAAGGGGTATGTCCTCTCGGAGGCGGACATGATAAGGGACATCCGCGTGATGAAGGAACTGAATATCAACGCTGTGCGTACAAGCCACTATCCTAATGACCCGATGTGGTATACCCTTTGTGACCGCTATGGGATATATGTTGTGGACGAGGGTAACATCGAGTCCCATGGAATGGGCTATGGTGAGGCGACTCTCGCTAAGAGGCCGGACTTCAAGGCCGCCCACCTCTCGAGGGACAGCCGCATGGTGCTCCGTGACATCAATCATCCGTCCATAATTGTCTGGAGTCTCGGGAACGAGGCAGGGGACGGTGACAACTTTGTCGCCGCTTACGACTGGATCAAGGCTCACGATCCTTCCAGGCCTGTCCAGTACGAGAGGGCTGCCAGCGCCAGGAACTCGGATATCAGTTGCCCGATGTATGCCTCGCCTGACTGGTGTGTCGATTATTGCGAGAACGGTCCCGACCGTCCTCTGATCCAGTGTGAGTATGCCCACGCCATGGGCAACTCCATGGGTAATTTCAAGGAGTATTGGGATCTCATCCGCAAGTATCCCAACTACCAGGGCGGCTTTATATGGGACTTCGAGGACCAGGCTGTCATCTGGCCTTCCAAGGTTTTCGGCAACGACCATATTTTCGCCTTCGGGGGCGACTTCAACGGCTATGACGCCTCCGACGGCTCTTTCAACTGCAACGGTGTCATCGCCGCGGACAGGAGCTATCACCCTCATTCCTACGAGGTCCGCTACCAATACAGGAATATCTTGACGAGTCTGGATCCCGCCTCTCCTGTCATTCTGAGCGGAGCAAAGGATCTCAAAATCTCCATCCACAACGAGAACTTCTTCAAGGACTTGTCCCAGTACAGGCTCCTGTGGACAGCCCTCGTCGAGGGCGACCCTGTGGCCACCGGCGTGGTTGAGGAACTCAAAGTCGGCCCCGGGCAGACAGGCACTGTCAGTCTGGCCATTCCGGCCATCGACGCGCCAGGACGGGATGTGTTCCTGAATTTGTCCTATGTACTTAAAGAGAAGGACGGGCTTCTTCCAGCTGGCAGCGAGGTCGCTTATGACCAGCTTACCCTCCAGGAAGGCGGATTCTCCGCTTTCAAGGCCGGGTCCGCCTCTGTCGCCGGAACCAAGATCGAGCGTTCCGAAGCCTCCGGGAATCAGGTGTTTAGCGGTGTTTTCTCATACGAGGGCGTCGGCTCCGGACGGGCGGCTGAGTGGAGTGCCTCTTTCGACTCCGAGACAGGTTTTCTTTCGAGCTATAAGGTTAACGGCAAGGAGATGCTCTCAGAGCCGGTTACTCCTGAGTTCTCCAGGGCTCCTGTCGAGAATGACATGGGAGCCAGGCTGCACAGGCCGAATGTTATGGGCATGTGGCGTTACCTTGAGCTTTCCCTCGACAACATGAAGGTGTCAGGCTCGGCGGACGGCTACCTTCTTGAGGCTTCCTATCGTCCGATCAAGGACACAGCCCTGGTGAGGCTGACCTACCGGATCAGTCCTGACGGCTCGATCGAGGGACATGAGATCATGGAGGACGCTGGGGGGCTCGAGAAACTGCCGGACCTCTTCCGGTTCGGAATGAAACTCGCTATGCCCGGACGCTACTCGACTGTCGATTTCTACGGCAAAGGTCCCTGGGAGAATTATTCCGACAGGAACTCCTCGGCCATGGTCGGGCATTATGTCCAGAGTGTGAACGACCAGTATCATTATGGATATGTCCGTACCCAGGAATCAGGCACGCATACCGGATTGAGGTATTTCCGCGTGGTGGACTCCAACGGGGACGGTCTTGAGGTGACATCCGACAAAGCTTTCTCCGCCTCGGCTCTTCCTTTCCCCATGAATATGCTGGATTGCGTGGAGTATGGCACTCCGGACAGGGAGAACAAGAGCAACACCCAGGCGGGAGAACCTCGTCACTCACTGGATCTCAAGTGGTTCGCCCACGAGAACGACCGTGGTAACGGGAACACCTATGTCAACTTCGACATGGTGCAGATGGGTGTCGGTGGCATCAACTCATGGGGTACCTGGCCGCTGGAGAAGTACCGCGTCCACGCCGCCCCCCGCGACTTCCACTTCGTCCTCCGCCCGGTAATGAACTGATCCTCTTTCTCGCTTTATTGTATCTTAAAAAGGTGGCACATCACACTGGAGCCACCTTTATTGTTTGTCGGATATGGGAGATTAGTCTATACCGCAAGGTCAAGTGGCAGGTCTGAAATGTCTTTCAACCGTTTGCCTTCAATCATAATGTTCAGAAGATCAAGCGCGTCCTCATCTTTGTCTTCTGTCTCAACACTCCGTTCCAACGCATCTTTCAACTCATATAAACAGGCATGATAAACACAGTCAATATCACCGGTACCCAATGCGAGGGAAGCGATTCTACTAGGCTGTGGTTCCGCGGTTACACAAACAATATGCGGCAAATTCCCCTTTCTGTCGCGAATTAGATTCAGAGCTTCTGTTCGTGTGTTTTGGCTACGATCTGAACGCATTGTCCATTTGACGGAAATGTCAGCGTGGAGAATGTCTTTCCCTCCGTTGTGTGTTCGAAGCATAGTCAATAAGGCTGAATCTCTGTCAACTATAGTTTCAGTGATGTTAATCTCATCATCTCTAAGGGGTTCTCTGTAAACGATGATGTCTGGTCTGACGAAATAGTCGTTACCAAGGATTGTGGCTAGCTTGGGATACTCAGCTATCCTTCGGTCAAGTTCTTCAAGATGAGAATACTGTTCGAAATTTGACAAGCTCAGGCAGACTCCTTGATCAGATTCACGTAAAACATGCCATGCCCCGGGAAATTAGTCAAACATTATCATGAGATTGTGACTATGCATGCATATTGGGAAAAAACAAGAGGGTGACTTTCAGTCTATTGACTTTTTAGTCATCCTTTCCCTTGGGAATGAAAAATGTCGTACTAGTACCGGTTCAGCGGACGGCCGGCGGTCATGTAGTGGACCCGCTGGCGGACACCGGCGAGGATGGCCTCGTACTCGGCCTTGCCTTCCTCGGTGAGGCCGTTGACCACATCGGCGTACTTCGCCACGGCGTTCAGCACAGTGTCGATCAGCTCTACGATGTCGATCATGTCCTTCTCCACGAAACCTCTGGAAGTGATGGCCGGAGTCCCGATCCTGACTCCCGATGTCTTGAACGGGCTGCGGGAGTCGAACGGAACCATGTTCTTGTTCAAGGTGATCTCCGCTTTCTCAAGCTCTTTTTCGGCCATACGGCCGGTGACATCCGCAAACTTAGTGCGTAAGTCTATGAGCATCAAGTGATTGTCAGTGCCTCCTGAGACCACCTTGTAGCCTCTCGCGACAAACTCCTCCGCCATCTTCCTGGCGTTGGACATCACCTGCTTCTGGTAGTCCACGAACTCAGGCTGCATCGCCTCATAGAAAGCCACGGCCTTCGCCGCGATCACATGCTCAAGAGGCCCGCCCTGGATGCCGGGGAACACGCTGGAGTTGAGGATAGCGCTCATCTTCTTTATCTCGCCCTTGGGAGTAGTGAGTCCCCAAGGATTGTCGAAGTCCTTGCCCATCAGGATAATCCCTCCACGCGGGCCGCGTAGGGTCTTATGGGTGGTCGAGGTGACAATGTGGGCATATTCCACAGGATTTTTCAGCAGACCGGCGGCGATCAGTCCGGCGGTGTGGGCCATGTCGATCCAAAGAAGGGCACCTACCTTGTCGGCGATGGCGCGCATCCTCTCATAGTCCCACTCGCGGGAATAAGCTGAGGCTCCGCCGATTATGAGTTTGGGCTTGTGCTCGAGGGCGGTCTCCTCCATTTTGTCGTAGTCGACCATCCCTGTCTCCTCGTTGAGTCCGTAAGCCACTGCGTGGTACAGGATGCCGGAGGCGTTGACGGGGGAGCCGTGGGTGAGGTGGCCTCCTTGTGAGAGGTCGAGCCCCATGAATGTGTCTCCCGGCTTCAGGCAGGCCATGATCACCGCCATGTTGGCCTGGGCTCCGGAGTGCGGCTGGACATTGGCGTACTCGGCGTTGTAGATCTTGCGGAGACGCTCTATGGCCAGGTTCTCAATCTGGTCAACTATCTGGCAACCACCGTAATACCTCTTTCCGGGGTAGCCCTCGGCGTATTTGTTGGTGCAGATCGAGCCCATCGCCTCGAGGACGTGGTCACTGACATAGTTCTCTGACGCAATCAATTCTAGCCCGGAAGATTGCCTTTCCTTCTCGTTTCTTATCAGATCGAAAACCTGGAGATCCTGTTTCATAAAAGTTCTGTTAAATAGTTTCCTGTGGTCTTGGAGAGCAAATATACAATTAAAATCCCATTTTAGCTATATTCGCGTGTGTTATTCGTCGAATAAAATGAAGGACAGGAAACTGTTGAACATAGAACTCCACCGGATGACTCCGGAAGAGTACCGGTCCGCTCCCGAGACAGGCTTTGTGGTGGTGCTGGACAACATCCGCAGCGCCCATAATGTCGGGTCGGCTTTCCGTACCTGTGATTCCTTCAAGGCCGACAAGCTGTTGCTGTGCGGGATATGCGCGGTGCCACCGTCCGCGGAGATCCGCAAGTCGGCGCTCGGCGCTGAGGAGAGCGTGCCTTGGGAATATTCAGGGAGTACCCTGGAGGCCGTCAGGAGGCTCAGGGAACAGGGCTATACCATTGTCAGTGTCGAGCAGACGGTCGGGTCTGAGAGCCTGGAGGATTTCAGTCCTTCTACAGCCCCTGGAGCCAGGTATGCTTTCATTTTCGGAAATGAGGTGGATGGGGTGAGTCAGGAGGTGGTCGATGCTTCTGACATGAGCCTGGAGATCCCGCAGTTCGGTACGAAACACTCACTGAATGTCTCTGTGTCCGTGGGTGTGGTACTCTGGCAATATTCTTTCCGCAGGCTCACCTCTCAAGCCAGGACAGGAAATCCTCGCTCCTCGAACGGCTGACGGTCAGGTCGGGAGCGGCTCCGAGATTTTTAGGGAACGCTGTCTTCGGGGAGACCCTCAACCGGCCTCCGAGTAGCTTGGTGACGCTGTGGACGGCGTCTTTGGCGAAAACGCAACTCCTCGATATCTTGAAAAACCTCTCTGGATCCAGTCCGGCCATTATCGTGTCCAATGTGGCGTCCACGATGTAGACTGAGCCCTCATGGGTCACCACATGGTTGTTCTTGTCTTCCGAGAAAAAGAAGGCTATGTCCGCGGTCTTTACAGGGACGATCCTGTCGTTGAGATGGACCAGCAGGCGCTCCTTGTATTCTTTCGCCTTTCTCCCCTCAGTCAACGCGCCGAGAATCTTGTCCACGTCGAAAGTGGCCGCGGGATGTCCGCATCGCTCGACTGCCCTGGAAAGGGCGGAGAGCTCGATCGGCTTCAGGAGGTAGTCCACACTTCCTGCCTCGAAGGCCTTGACGGCGTAGTTGTCATAGGCTGTCGTCATCACGACGTGTGAGCGGATCTCGACTTGCCTGAATATCTCAAAGCATTCTCCATCAGACAACTCCACGTCCATGAATATCGTGTCGGCACCGTCCGTGTGGCCTTTGATCCACTCGACGGATTCCCTGACCGATCCTAACTCGCCCACTATCTCCATGTCCGGGAAGTTGGCCTCAAGGGTTCTCTCCAGGCTTCTCCTGGCCATTATCTCATCCTCGATAATCAGAACTCTCATAACAAAGGTAGTTTGACTGTGTATTCGTCCCCGGTCTGGATCACCTCGACTCCTCCAGGGGATCTCTCATTATATTGCTCCCTGATATAGTTGAGCCCCATTCCGCTGGACTGGGAGGGAGTGAGCCTCGGTATCAGGTTGTTTGTCACGGTGATGTGCTGGCCGTTGGAGGTGATGCTGACCCTCAAGGGGCGGTCAGGACTCACGGCGTTGTGCTTCGTGGCGTTCTCAAGGAGAAGCTGCACCGAGCACGGAATCACCGACTTGCTCATGTCTTCCCCTGGGATGTCCACCTCCATTTCAAGACCTTCCTGGAACCTGACTTTCAGCAAATCCATGTACATCTCGACATAGGTCATCTCATCCCTCAGGGAGACAGTGCTCTCGTCCTCATTCTTAAGCATATAGCGGTAGATGCCCGCCAGCTTATGGATATACACGCTGGCCTCCTCATCTTTCCCGTCCAGCACGAGGGCGTCGAGGATATTCAGGGAGTTGAAAAGGAAGTGGGGGTTGACCTGCCGCTTGAGATTGAGGTACTGGAACTTGGCGAGTTCAGCCTTGTCTCTCTCCTTTTCGGCGTTCCGTCTGGCCGTGAAGGCATATTCAACCATGTATATCACCGAATAGATAAGGATCGAGGCCATCAGGGCGAGTGTGCCAAGCAACAGCTCGCCGCTGAATATCGTGGAACTGAATCGCCTGATGATGAACCTCAGGGCAAGTACTGCGGCGATGGCGATTATCAGCAATGTGATCTCCTTCGGTGTCGCCCTGCTCTCGGAGCTGGAGTGGCTTGAGTACTGCTTCAGGAAGAAGGCCAGGCCCCAACCTATGGTCTCAGTGGTCGTGAATGTCGCTATCGTCGGGGATAACAGCCGGTGGCTTACGAACAGGTTCACAAGGGCGGCGATACCGGTCCCCATCAGGTACCCCACAATGTTGGCGATGATGATGACGGTGGCGCTGAACTGCACACTCTGGTGGTACCTCAGGCATAGTATCACGGTCATGAATATTGTCAGGGATGTCAGGATGAGATCATCGTTGATCCCGGCGAGACGGCACAGCACAACCCCCGCGACATGCAGGACCGCGAAACCGTGAATGATGGTGGACGTGTTTAGCCTCAATGTCATAATCATGTGTTCCTACGCAATTTAAGGAAAAATCCCCGCATTTCATCCATGAAACCTTACGATTCGTCCGCTTTTTTCTTCAATTCGTCTCCAATTAATATATTATAAGTGAAAAACAACTATTTTTGAACGATTTTTAACACGAAAACTGTAACAATGTCAAGCAAGCGTCAATTGTCCTTCTGGGATATGTGGAACCTGAGTTTCGGGTTCTTCGGTGTTCAGATCGCCTACGCTCTCCAGAGCGCCAACATAAGCAGGATCTTCGCCACGCTGGGAGCTGACCCGCACCAGCTGAGCTTTTTCTGGATACTTCCCCCTCTCATGGGAATGATCGTCCAGCCCCTCATAGGGAAATATTCCGACAGGACCTGGTGCGGGATGGGACGCAGGAAACCTTACCTTCTGGTGGGAGCTATCGTGGCCGTGCTGGTCATGATCTTCCTGCCCAACGCCGGGAGCCTCAGCTTCTCATCGAGGCTCATCCTCGGACTCAACGGGGCGATGTGGTTCGGGCTCTTCTCGCTAATCTTCCTCGACACCTCGATCAACGTCGCCATGCAGCCTTTCAAGATGATGGTCGGTGACATGGTCTCCGAGGAGCAGAAGGCCCAGGCCTATTCGATCCAGTCGCTCCTGTGCAACGCCGGAAGCCTCGTGGGCTATCTTTTCCCGATCTTCTTCACATGGATCGGGATCGCCAACACGGCTCCCAAGGGACAGATTCCCCAGTCGGTGATCTGGAGTTTCTGGTGCGGGGCGGCGATCCTGATCATCTGCGTCCTCTACACCTTCTTGAAAGTCAAGGAGATGAATCCGCAGGAGTACGCGGAGTTCCATGGAATCGATCCGGCTGCGGCTTCCGTCCAGGAAGCAAAGAAGGAAGGCCTTATCAGCCTTTTGCTTCATGCCCCGAAGACCTTCTGGACCGTCGGCCTGGTGCAGTTCTTCTGCTGGGCGGCGTTCATGTACATGTGGACATATTCAAACGGAACGATCGCGGCCAATTGCTGGAACGCCACCGACACCGCCTCCGAAGGCTATCAGGCCGCGGGCAACTGGGTCGGGGTCGTCTTCGCCATACAGGCCGTCGGCTCAATCCTCTGGGCCATCGTGATCCCCAAATTCAAGTCCTTGAAACTCGCATACATCGTGAGCCTTCTTCTCGGAGCCGTGGGATTCATCTCAGTGGCCTTCGTCCACAACCAGTATGTTCTTTTCCTGTCGTATTTCCTGATAGGAGCGGCTTGGGCCGCCATGCTGGCTCTTCCGTTCACGCTGTTGACCAACTCTCTTCACGGTGAGCACATGGGAAGCTACCTGGGCCTGTTCAACTGCACGATCTGCCTTCCGCAGATTGTCGCCGCCGCTGTCGGCGGGCTTGTCCTCAAGCTTTGTGGCGGAGTGCAGGGAAATATGATGATCATCGCCGGAGTGCTGTTGATCCTTGGGGCCGTCAGCGTCAGGCTTGTCGAAGAGAAACGACAGAACAGTTGACTTATATGACTATACATAACAATACACACAAAGTAATGAAAAGGATTATGACTGCCGTGACGGTGTTGCTGCTTTGCCTCACCGCCACAACCGTGTCCGCCCAGGGCGGATACCAGGTCAAGGGAGTCGTGGTCGATGCCTTGGGACCGGTCATTGGTGCCACTGTCATGGAACAGGGCACTACGAACGGTACTTCCACTGGTCTCGACGGAGACTTCCTCCTGCTTGTCAATGGTCCCGATGCCACAGTTGTCATCAGCTGCATCGGCTATGCGACCCAGACATTCAAGGCTTCAGAGGTCCCTGCCAAGGTCACCCTCGCTGAGGATGGAGAATTCCTCGACGAGGTCGTGGTCATCGGTTATGGTACCGTGAAAAAGAGTGACATGACCGGATCGGTCGCTACCGTGAAGGCCGACGAGATCAACAAGGGTGTCATCACGACCCCGGCCGACCTCCTTAGGGGTAAGAGCGCTGGTGTCGTCGTGACTCAGGGTAGTGGTATGCCTGGTTCTGGCGCCACTATCCGTATCCGTGGAGGCTCCTCCATCAACGCCTCCAACGACCCTCTGATCGTTATCGACGGCCTGCCTGTCTCCAATGACGGAATCGCCGGTATGTCCGACCCTCTGTCTTCCATCAACCCAGAGGACATCGAGAGTTTCTCAGTCCTGAAGGACGCCTCCGCGACCGCTATCTACGGTTCCAGGGCTTCCAACGGTGTTATCGTGATCACCACGAAGAAAGGTGCCAAGACCGCATCCAAACTTCCGAATGTCGCGGTTGACTTCACGACTTCCGTCAACACCATCGCCAAGTACAATGACCTGCTTGACGCTGACGGGATCCGCTCCCTCATCAGGGATTTCTATGGTCCTAACTCCGCCGCCGAGGCCGCTCTCGGTTCAGCCAACACAGACTGGCAGAAAGAGATCTACCACAACGCCCAGACCTACGACGGTAACATCAGCCTGAACGGTAAGATCGGGACCTTCCTTCCTTACCGTGTCTCCGGTGGTTACACCAACCAGAACGGTACCCTCAAAGGATCCAAGATGGACCGTGGGACTCTTTCCCTCAACCTTTCCCCGACTTTCTTTGAGAACCACCTCACTGTCAACCTGAACGGTAAGGGAACATACGCGAAGAACACCTATGCCAACCAAAGTGCCATTGGTGCCGCGAACCATTATGACCCTACCAAACCGGTCATGGATCCTAATGGTCTGAATGGCTACACCACCTGGTATGACGCCGCTGGTGTGATCAATACGATGGCGACCATGAACCCTGTTGCTCTGCTCAACTCGAAGACTGACTATGCCGATGCCAAACGTTTCATCGGAAACGCCCAGTTCGACTATAAGGTGCACGGGTTCGAGGATTTGAGGTTCAATCTGAACCTCGGTATC
>JAFVED010000216.1 GCA_017478125.1 Bacteroidales bacterium
GACTTCGGGCAGTTTCCCGATCATCTTGAACATGGCCGGGGAAATGTAGACACCGGTGACTCTCTCGTCATCGGAATATTTCTGGTAGATGGACTTGTAGTCCTGGGCGGTGGCCTGGATAGCACACAGGGCCACAACGGCCGCTAAAACAATATTTCTCATCGCTAAATGTTATCTATCGGTTATCAGTAGTTTCCATACCAAGTGACCGGATGATGCCGGCCGGCTTCGCCAAGAGCTCATGGCTCAGCGCCACGGACTGGACCCCGGTCTCCATCACACCGGAGACCCTCAGCAGGGCTTTCTCAACCTCAGCGTAAGCGAGGTAGGGGTCGTCAAAGGTATCCTCCAAAGGCCGGGGCCTAAGAGTGAGGGCAAGGCCGACAATAATGACCAGCGAGGCCGCGGCGGAGCAGATCCAAAGGATCCTGCCTCTCGAGGATCTCCAGGGAGCTTCCTCGCCGAGTCTCTCCCCCAGCCCTTCCGGAACCGGGATGGACTCGTCCAGCGAGACCCGTTCCAGGTCCGCAAGACTCATTTTCTCTATCTGGTCAACACGTTTCATCTTCAAGCATCTTTTTAAGTTTCTTTCGGGCGTGGCTGATTTTCACCCTCACATTGACTTCCGTGAGCCCGGTCTGCCACGCTATCTCCGGGTAAGACATGTTCTCGAACACCCTCATCTCCAACAACTTCCTATGGACATCCGGGAGCCTCGCCATACAAATCCGGATCCTGTCCAGATCCTCCTGACGGATCAGGGCCTCGTCGACATCCACGGAGGTGTCGGGCAAGCTCCCGAGGTAGGCATCAGTCCCGGGAGTGACCCTCGACGCGGCGCTCCTTAGCCTGTCCAGGCAGATATTCCTGATCACCGTGATCCCGAAAGCGGAGGGGTTCCTCACCCCGGTAAGCGTCGCCCGCATATTCCAGAGCCTCACGAGAAGGTCCTGAACGGCGTCCTCCGCATCGGACTCATTCTCAAGGATGTAGAACGCCACCCTGTAGAATCTGTCGGCCAAAGGCAACCAGATCTCCTTGAACTCGGCGGATGTCATGGCGCTGGCGTCACTTCGAGTGTGAGTCGAGGAAGGCAGCGACATCCTGGACATTGATGAAGCCGCTGACACAGACCAGGGCACCGCTGCCGGGAGCGCTGATGATCAGGTCGGAGATGTTCTCCCCGTCAGATGTAGGGATGGCGAATATCCGTACTGTCTCCCCGGAGTTCTTCGCCTCCACCAGCAAATAATCCCTTGTGAGGACATTTGAGAGCCTCTCAGCGAAGCTGTTCTTGACAGCCGGCTCGCAATCGCTGAAATCAGCTATGGAGACACGCTTGACATCTTTCAACAATTTGAGCATCTCAACGGCATCCTTCTGGCCGCTTCGCCTGATAGCGGTCCTGACAACAGACATACCAAGCCTTCCGAGATTCACTACCTGGAAATCCCGTTTTCCGGAATATTCCGTCATCAGGGAGGTGACCCGCATGCCGTAGTCCACAACCGCGGCGGAAGCGGAATCCGGGATCGCGGCCAGGGCGGCCAGGACGAGCAACAATGTGATTACAGTTTTCCTCATATACGCGAAGTTAACGTTTTTATCAAACTCCGCATAATAGACGAGGAAGGCAGGATTTTGTTAAAGGGAGCGGAAGGGAGGGAGGGATTTTGGGGCGACGGGACGCTGGGGCCATCCGTCGAGCATGGTGATCGAGTGGATGTCCGTGCCGGCATAGTCGTAATACCCTTTCTTCAGAAGGGTCTCGGCGACACGCTTTACGGAAGATCCGTAATAGCCTGTAAGGGAGAACAGGTTCAGCTGGAAAAGTATCTTCATCTCCTTCAGGCGGTCATAGTCTTTCGGCCCCATATAGACATATCTCTCAGGATGGGCCAGGACCGGGAAATAACCCTTCGACTTGACTTTCTCCAAAGTCTCGCGGAAACCGTACGGAGGAGTGAAATACGAGGTCTCGACAAGGAGGTGGTCCCCACGGTGCCCCATCGGAAGGAAGTCATTGGCTTCCAAACGTTTCTCGAAGAGATTATCGATCATGTTCTCAGCCCCGAGATGGAGCTCGAGCGGCCCCGCGTAAGCCTCTTTCAACTCCTCGAAGCGTCTCCGGAGGTCAGCGGTGGTGTTCGGATAATCCTCCATGATGTGGGGAGTGAACCACACGGACTTGAAGCCCATCTCCTCGTAGCGCCCCAGGATGGCCAATGACTCCCGCAACTCCTTTACCCCGTCATCGACACCGGGAAGGATGTGCGAATGACAATCCGTGAAACCTTCGAAAACGCGGGAGGACGAGAGAGTCAGACGCTTTGAGAACGGCCACATATCCAATCACTTACTTATCGAGGACAGAGAAAGCGGAGTGGTTGCTCACATATTCGGGGACAATCCGCTTCATCGCCGCGACTGTCTTGAAGTCGTCATATTCGTTGGAGACGGCGATCAGCTCATCGATGCTCTCCTTGACTTCCGAGAAGTCATATTCCCGGACCTCGGCAATGCGGATCTTCTCGTGGAAGGACGGCTTGGTGGCCTCTTTCTCGCTCAGGAGCTCCTCGTATAGTTTCTCGCCGTCACGCAGACCGGTGTACTTGATCTCCACGCCCTTGGCGCCGCTCATCTCGATCATCCTCCTGGCGAGATCGGCGATCCTGACAGGCTTGCCCATGTCGAACACGAAAATCTCTCCCCCATTACCCTTCGTGC
>JAFVED010000217.1 GCA_017478125.1 Bacteroidales bacterium
GTCCGTCTAGGACTTTGTTTTAATGGGTCGACAGGAGGTCTTCGAACTATTTGTCGACGCAGTGCCGCTCAATCACCTTGCTCTCAGACACGACCTCAAAACAGTCCGTTCCATCATCCATACGGGATCTGTGGAACCGAAGCGAATGATCACCCTTGACGCGCTTCTTGGCAGCGAGAAGGGCTTCCTCTCCGGTCGAATACCGGAATAGCAGAACATCCGGCTCCGTCTTCTTCCTTTGTAATGAATTCATCGACAGATTTCCGCCAGAACGCGCACTCTGCGATTGAGCGGCTGGAGGCGGAGCGGTAGGAGGCGGGGGCGTCTCACTGCTTCCCTGCGGCCCGTGTGCATTCTCATAAGCCAGGGTCCTGGCATCCTCCTTCAGAGCCATCTGCTCGTCATACCGCCTGTCCCATTCCCTGTAGTACTCCATCTTCGGGTCCTCGAAAAGGGACATTTGATCGACGCTCTCATGGGTGAGCTTCGACATGCCGAGCCCGACCTGCCGGATGGGAGTCGTTCCGTCCCATGCCTCGGAAACGAGCCTTCTCGCTTCGTTGAGAATAACGGCGGTAGTATCCATCGGACGGTCCGTCTGGCACTGCTTCTGGGATACCGAGAAGTCCTTGTACTTGACAAAGACGGAAACGGTGGAGGCGCGGAAACTGTGCCTTCGGAGCCGGTGAGCCACGATACAAGCTACGTTAAACAGGGCCTTTTCGATATCCTTCGGGTTGACGAGGTCCTTTGAGAATGTCCTTTCAGCGCTGATGCTCTTCGCCTCGGCCCGCTCTGTCTCGACGGGGGAGTCGTCCCTTCCATTGGCGTTCTCGTGGAGCTGCTGCGCGAACTTCTGCCCGACAAGACGAGTGAGGGAACCCATGCCGAGATTTGCCAGCTGGCCGATGGTATGAATGCCGTAGGCAGTCAGGCGCTCTTCGATCTTCTTCCCGACCCAAAGGAGGTCACGGACTCCGAGCTGCCACATCTTTTCCTTTACTTCACTCTCCCAAAGAGTGTGCACCTTGTCCGGCTTTTCGAAGTCGGAAGCCATCTTCGCAAGGAGTTTGTTCGAACCGATGCCGACATTGACCGTGAACCCGAGCGTGCTCTTCACCTGGTCCTTCAATTTGGTCGCCACGGCGACCGCATTCTCCGGCGTGCACCTCAGACTCATGCCGATGAAACATTCATCGATACTGAACTGCTGAAGAACAGGGGAGTAGCTGCGGCATATCTCGATAAATCCTTCCGAGCAGCGCTTGTACCATTCCCAATCTCCGCCGACAATGACAAGGTTCGGGCAGGTCCTCAGCGCCATTGAGACGGGCTGCGCGGTCTTGATTCCGAGCTTCTTCGCAGGGATGGACGCTGCGGTGATGATGCTCCGCCTGTCATTCGGATCTCCTGACACGACGGATGGCACGAGCCGGATATCAGGTTTTCCTTCCAGAACGAGTTTCACCGCCGACCAGCTGAGGAAGGCGGAATTAACATCGATGTGGAAGATAATGCGGGGCATAGTGGGTAACTACAGAGCGGGTCTTCTGGAACGGAGGCCTTTGAGGTGTTCCCGGAAACCTGCATTCACGGGTGCAGCGTTCTTTTCGAGGTTCAGTGGGGGATTGAGGGCAAGAATGAGCATCGTCTCGATATCCTCATAGTACATCGAAGGCTTATGATAGACGATAAGGTTCTCTTTCATCCACTGCGATAACGTGGCTTCATTCTCCGGGCTGAAACGGTAATGCTTCCTGTCCGGAATCCTGTCCCTGTGGATGAGCGGAAAGCCCATCAGGCAACCAAGGCTGATACGGAAAGTGGAGAAGGACGAGTGACCGGTGAAGTGGTCATGGCCGATACGGCCCCGGAGGTTCTTTGTGCTGACTCCGGTATAGATTACCCTCTTTCCCTCGAACTCCCGCATGACTACATCAGGATAGTTCCCGGGAATAGTACTTCCTGCCCTTAGCGTGACGATATAGTTTCCGGCTTCTTCCGGAATCTCATTCTTCTTGTTTACGAGCGGGTCATAGACCGTATAGCCGCTCATGGTGCTGAGAGCGGGATTGTAGTCCGGAATCTCTTCCTGCTCATCCGAGTAAGAAGCAAGCCTTGCACGAAGACAGTTCACATCCGAAAGAAGGCCATCCAGTCCGTCCTCAGAAAGTACTCCGCGAAGAAGGTCTCGCGGGAGTTCCCCGCGCTCGTCAGCTTCGAAGTCTTCAAGCCACTCCCCGGATTCCTGATAGGATTCCAGCTCCTGGATGCGGCGCTCCAGTTTGTCAAAGCCATCCAGCGCCTTTTCGAGGTCGTCGACAGCCTTTCGGACGCTGCCAAAGCTGTCTTCCATCTTCTGGATGCGTGCTATTCTTTCTTTTGGTGTCATATGCAGTCGCGGTTTATATTTGGCCAAAACAGGGAAAAAAAGGGGCCATTTGGCCAATTATAATTCAAACAAGTGTGAACTTCGGGTGAGACATGGTCAGTAGGGGAGAGCGGGTAGGTGGCGATGGACTGTTTCGAGGATGCGTTCCATGCTCTTTTCGAAGTTCGCCGCAACGACAAGAGACGGCTTCTTGAGGGAAGGGAATGCTCCGTCAAAGTCGCAGATGAACCCTCCGGCCTCCTGGAGAATGAGCGCTGCCGCAGCATAATCCCAAGGCATCAGGCGCATCTCGAAGTAGAGTTCCGCCTTCCCGGCTGCCATCAGGCAGAGCTCGACGGCGGCGCTACCGCTCCTTCGGAAGTCATTGCTCTCCATGTAGAGGTCATAGATGATATCCGAGCAGGTCTTTGCGAACTCCTTTCGGTAGGTAGACATGGCCGTGAAGAGGATGCCTTCCTCGAAAGGACGGATGGACACATGGATGGGATTTCCGTTACAGAATGCGCCTTTCCCTGCTTCGGCGCTGTAGAGTTCATCCCTCCAGGGGCTGTAGACAACACCCATGATGGGCTTCCAGTTCCGGGTGAGAGAGACGCTTATGCAGCAGTTCTCGTTCCCTCTGGCGAAATTCGCGGTCCCGTCTATCGGGTCAATAATCCAGATGTATTCGTGATTGAGATCGGCCAGGTCCTCTTCCTCGCAGAGAAACCCGCTCCCGGGGAGAAGCTTCCCCAGACGCTCCGTCAGGAACTCCTGGACACTCAGGTCTGCGCTCGTAACGATGTTCTCGATGCTGCCTTTCTCCTTCACCGAGAAGTGCCCTTCACGGTTCATAAAGGCGGATGCCTCTCGGACAATATCAATGATATTCTCTATAGTGATACTCATGGTTATTCTGATTCATTTTGTCTTCTGATTGCCTCCGAGAAGAACGCACGACGGTTCTCCTGTGAGATGGGGTAACGGACAAGCCTGAAACTCTCCCGGATGCCCTCGTCGAGATTGCAGACGAAAAGGTCGTCCACGTCGGCGATGTAAAGCCGGTTATACCGGTTGTCCTGAAGCCTCTGGATGGAAAGGGTGTAGTTCATCGCCTTGATGGCCTCTGCCTCGCCAAGGTTCTCCCTGGAGAAAACATAAAGGCCCATCCTGTCGAAGCTCCCGTAGAACCCGTTCCCCACCTTTGACACCTTGCTTTCGATGATACGTCGAAGGGGGAGAGCCATCGACCAGTAGGAGAGCTCCTTTACGCCGATATACTTCCCCTGTTCAAGACCATAGGCGTAGCCATATTCCAGTATCTGCTCCAGGTCCTTCTCTTCCTTCGGAGCCGGGGTGACTCCTGAGATATCCCGAAGAAGTGCTTCCTCGGCCCGGCGGCTCTCTTCCATCGCCCTTGTGACCTCGATTTCGATGGAATGGCCGTCCACCGACTGGAGGTCCGGCCTGTCCCGGTTCACAAGGCAGTCGAACTCCGCCCCGAGAAGGGCCGAGAGTGTGATCTGAGCGTACTGCTCAAAGAAACAAGTTCCAAATGGACGGGGCGCTGCCATCAGGCTTCAAATGATGTGTTAGTGATTATTTCTGAAAAAGGTCTTCCAGCGTTATAACGTGGTCGAAGCGGCTAGAGTGTGTGTTGCTTTTCAGACCGAATGTGGTAATCAGGACAGACTGTATGCTCTTTTTATTTTCCAATATTTCCTGAACCCTAGACAGGCGGTCGAGAAGCTTTATGCTGTATGCGCTTGTGATTTCAAATTCCCCACGGGTAAATTTCATCTCACACAAGCTGACAAAGCGGTCGTCACGGTTGATGATCATGTCTATTTGTGTCCCGCTTTTCGCTGTATCGGAAGGGATGTTCCATGAGGATTCCTGTGTTATTACACCTTCGATGCCGAGGGCCCGTTTTATCTGCCTGACATGGCCGAAACACAGATCTTCGAAAGCAAAGCCCATCCATGAGGCGACAGACGGCGATTTTTCGTTGATTTGCCAGTATGAGGCCTTCCCGACATTGTCTTTTCCATATTTGAGGAAGAAATGACAGAACGGGTCAATCAATTTGTATTTCTGTTCTTTTGAACCGAAAGGCGTGTAACATTCTATGAGCTTGCTTTTCTCCAAGGCGCCAAGATTCTCGGTCAATGTGCCGCCAGAGGAAAAGCACCCCTTCGTGATAAGTTCTTCCCGGGTAAATCCGGTCCTTCTGCCCGAGAGGACCGTGATAATTCTTTTTAATTCGTCTGGGCGTGAAAACTGTGAAGTGAACAGCTTGTCAAACTCGTCTTTCAGCGGGGCGTCTGGGTCAAACAGGATGGCATCGATGTTCTGGGCGACGCTGTAACCTTTCCGGAATTGGTCCAGATAATAAGGGATTCCGCCACAGACCATATACGCGCGGCAGATATCATACTGATCATACCGAAATCCTCCCTCCTTGAAAAACTCCTGGCACTCGTAGAGGGAAAAAGGCGAGACATAAACAGGCAGGGTAACCCTGCCGTAGAGTCCTCCCTTGTTATTGATCAGTTTATCAAGGATCCAGGATGTGGCGCTTCCGCAGACAAACAACTTCACGTTCTTTCTCGCAAGGACCCAGTCGTTGCAGAAGTGCTCGAAGGCTGGGATAAAATTTGCCTTTGCCGTATCCATCCACGGTAGTTCATCGATGAACAAAACCATGCGGGAGCCATCATCTTTCTTCCGCAAGAGACCCTCCAGCATATGAAAAGCCTCGAACCAGTTGGCCGGAACCGTTTCACCTGAATCCAAACCATAGGTCCGCATCGAGTAATAGAACTCCTGCAGCTGGATTTTCATCAGGTTTTTCTTTCTTTTCCCGGAAGCCTCGTCTACGGGTGATACAGCAGTGTGTTTGAAACAGTACTTATTGCCGCAGAATTCATTGACAAGGAAAGTTTTACCTACCCTTCTCCGGCCATATACGGCTATCAGTTGGGCCCTGTCCTTGGACATGGCTTCCTGGAATTTCTGGAATTCTTTCTTTCGTCCAATCATATTCGTGAATTTTCAGCCTCAAAGATAAGAAAAAGGCTTTACTTGGCCAAGAATAAATTTATTTTCAGCCAAAATATGTTGGTATGAATTATTTTTGGCTGATTATAATCCGGTTTTTTATTTACCGAAACCTTCGGTAGATCCTTCCAGAGGGTCGCATAATGGGGTGACTTGTGTTCCTGGGTCATATTGAACCTGCCGTCGCCCTGAACTCCGAACAGGACCGCACCGGATCCCCATGCTCTGGTTGATGGCATCGATGGCTTCCGAGAGGCGTTCCTTCCTGTCGTTCTCAGCATGGTCTTAAAAAAGGGATGGGACATGCGTCTCCTGCTGCAACTACGATCTTCATGTGGTCCTGTGTCCATTCGGGGAACACAACATAATGACCACCGCTGGTCTGCGGGAGATATTTCTTGAAGCGGTTCGTTTTGGCGAAGACAATCATCTCACCTTTGTAGGAGTGCCGCGCACGCAGTTTCTCGGGGGCTTTCCCCGCGAAGATCGTTATCTGCTCGGTGAATTCCTCTAAAGTAGTCACATCGTGGGAAAAGCTGCGGGAAACACACAGATGGTCCGCTTGGGCTCGATCATGTCCTCGAACTCCACGCAAGGATCCCACGGAGCTCTTTCCCGGTCCGGAAGCCAGGGAGAAGGAAAAGGGTCCGGACTGTGGTCTCGGGAATCTGTGTGAAGTCCTATGCGGAGCTGACTCCCATTCCTGAGAGCTTTCGCATGGAGCGCCGACCGATGCCTACGGATACCGGGATGTATGTCTGTCGCCAGCAATCCTTGGAAATCTTCTTTGCAAGGGCATCAAAGTCCATCCTATGGTTCGATGGGGGGGAGTAGGTGCGCAAGACCTCCTGAACCCTTCGCGACGTGTTCACGTAGAGGGCGAAATTGGAGCTGAAGACGGCGATGCCGTGCTGCTCAATCAGGGGTTTGAGTTTGAAGTACGGATCTCCCGTTTTCTTGACTTTATCAATGCGTCACCCAAGCGGATTTAGCCAGCCGTCGGTCTCAATAAGATAGGCAATATCCCGTTCTTCGTCTTCAGGCTCGCTACAATCTTTGCCTAACATAATGCAAATCAACCGGGTTTTTGCATTGAGCCCCATTTGTGTCAAGGTTTCAGCCAAGCGTTCTTTGGCACAAATAGAGCATCAAATAAAGCCTTCCAGAGTGGTCTGGAAGGCTTTATTTGGGTTTCTTTGAGCGGAAAACGATACTCGAACTCGCGACCCCGACCTTGGCAAGGTCGTGCTCTACCAACTGAGCTATTTCCGCGTATTTAGTAGTTGTCTACTCCCGTATTGGTGATTCGGGATGACAAAGGTACAACAATTTTGGGAACGAGCAAATTTTTTTGAGCGAAATTATGATTATATTTGAAAACAATAACGCCAAATGACACTACAACGATATGAAAAAAACGCTCTATTTACTTTTCTTGGCGCTGCTCGGGACGATTCGCGTGGAAGCCAAGGTCACCCTTCCGTCCTTTTTCAGCGACAACATGGTTCTCCAACAGAACACGGAAGCTGCCATATGGGGCTGGACCGACACAGGCAATCCTGTTTCGGTCACGACAACCTGGACTGGAGTGAAATTCACCGCCACTCCGGACAAGGACGGCAAGTGGTTCGTCAGGATCCAGACACCCCAAGCCGGGGGTCCATATAAGATTTTCATTTCAGACGGAGTGAAGAATGAGCGCCTGGAGCTGAATAATGTCCTTGTCGGCGAGGTCTGGTTCTGTTCCGGCCAGTCCAACATGGAGATGCCGGTCATGGGATATGGCGGACAGCCCGCCGCCGGGACCGCGGATGTGATTGTCGGAGCCAAGGCGAAGACCCCTATAAGGATCTGCAATATCACCAGGAAGGCATCCCTGACTCCTCTTGCCTCGGCTGAGGGATCGTGGGAGGAGCACACTCCCGAGGCGGTCGCCAAGACTAGCGCTACGGCGTATTTCTTCGCCTCAAAGCTTCAGGAAGTTCTTGATATTCCGATAGGTATAATAGTCTCTTGCTGGGGAGGTTCGACAATTGAGACTTGGATCAACCGCGAGACCCTCGCTTCCCGGTTCGGGGGCGAGTTCGACCTGAGCTTCCTTGACGGGGACGAGCTCGTCGGGACCCAGTTCCAGACCCCGTGCACCCTGTTCAACGGGCAGGTCGCCCCGCTCGTCCCGTTCACTTTCGGCGGGATGATCTGGTACCAGGGCGAGGCCAACCGCGGCCGGAACGAGCAATACATCAGGCTCCAGAAAGCTTATGTGGAGATGATGAGGGATCTGTTCGAGGTTCCGGAAGCCCCGTTCTATTTCGTCCAGATCGCGCCTTGGCCATACGACGATCCGGACGGATGGACATCAGGGTATTTCTGCGAGGCGCAGCGCAAGTCGGTCGATGTCATCCCCAACAGCGGGATGGCCGCCACGGTCGACATCGGTGAATATGGCACCATCCATCCCTGCAAGAAGAGGGAGGTCGGTGACCGTCTGGCGTACCTGGCTCTCGTGAAACACTACGGGATAAAAGGGATAAACCCTGACGCCCCGACCTACGAGAGTGTCACGTTCAGCGATGGTGAGGCGCTGGTCACATTCAAGATGGACGGCCTCGGCCTGTCTCCGGCCGGAATCAATGTGGAGGGGTTTGAGATCGCGGGGGCTGACCGGGTGTTCCATCCGGCCACCGCGCATGTGCAGCTTTGGAACAACAAGGTGATAGTCAGCAGCCACGACGTGCCTGAACCTGTGGCCGTCCGCTACTGCTTCCGCAACTGGGCGGTCGGGACGCTGTTCAACAATTACGGCATCCCCGTCGCGCCCTTCCGCACCGATAACTGGGATCTTTGATCCCGTCTAAACCTCGATGGCTGTCTTGAACTGGGAGAGGAAGCGCAGGTCGTTCTCGAAATAGTGTCGGAGATCGTTGACCTGCCACTTGAGCATCGCGATGCGCTCAAGACCCATCCCGAAGGCGAACCCGCTGTATTTCTTGCTGTCTATTCCCGAAGCCTCAAGGACGTTGGGATCGACCATCCCGCATCCCATGATCTCGAGCCAGCCGGTGCCTTTGCAGATGTTGCAGCCCTTCCCGTGGCAGATGTTGCAGCTGACGTCCACCTCGGCCGACGGTTCGGTGAAGGGGAAGTAGGAAGGACGCATGCGAATCTGGGAGTCAGCGCCGAACATCTCCCGGGCGAAAAGCAGGATCGCCTGCTTGAGGTCGGCGAACGTCACGTTCTCGTCGATGTAGAGCCCTTCCACCTGGTGGAATATGCAGTGCGCGCGGGCTGAGATGGCCTCGTTGCGGAAGACCCTGCCGGGGCATATCACCCTGATAGGGAGTCTCATCGTCTCCATGGCGCGTACCTGGACAGAAGATGTGTGGGTCCTCAAAAGAAGCGGGTTGAGGTGGCCTGCGGACACGAAGAAGGTGTCCTGCATGTCCCTCGCCGGGTGGTTCGGGGGAAAATTCAGAGCCTCGAATACGTGGTAATCGTCCTCAATTTCAGGACCTTCGGCCACGTCATAGCCGAACTTGCGGAATATGTCCACGATCTCCTGTCTGACAATCGAGACAGGGTGCCTTGACCCAAGGGAGAAGGGGGTGCCGGGCATCGAGAGATCCTCCTTGGGAGCGTCGGCGACCGCTGTGGCCTCTGTGTTGCCCTTGAGCTCCTCGATCTTAGCCATGGCCGCCTGCTTGAGCTCGTTCAGCTTCTTTCCGAACTCTCTCTTGAGATCAGGGCTGCAAGTCCTGAACTCCTCGAACAACTTGGTGATCTCTCCCTTCTTTCCCAGGAACCTCACCCTGGCTTCCTCGACTTCCTTGGCGTTGGCCGCCTTCAGCTCCGCTATCTGCGAGAGCAACTGATCAATAGCTTCTTTCATTATATTCCTGTGAGTTTCAATTCAATTTGACGTTGGCCTCTTCGGCCTTGGCCTTTCTCTTGTCCCTGGCCTTCTTTTCCCTCGCGGCTCCGCTCTTGAGGTATTTCGCCCATTGTTCCTCATTCAGGATGCCATGCATGGCGTCGTAGATTTTCTCGGCCCACTTGTCGCTTGCCTGGGTGTAGAGGTCGGCATTGGAGACTTTCGCGTCCTGGAGCGCGTCCAGCTCGGCCTGCATGGCATGGTAGTCGTGGGTCAGAATGGAGTCGGCATAGAAAGTCTGCCAGTCCTCAAGTTTGAGACTGGACTCAAGTTTCTCGACCTGTTTCTGGATGAACTCATCCATCTTTTTCTCTTTCTCCTCAGGACTCATCTGCCCCTGGGCGAGGGCGGAACCCATCGAAAAGACAAAGACGATGACCGCGAACAATATTTTTTTCATATCTTTACAGTTCGTAAATATCAACAGACAAAATTAAACAATAATCGAATAATCACAAAATGACCAGGAAAGCAATCTTCTCCGCAGCTCTCGCCGTCTCTGTCCTCCTGGCCGGAGGATCCAGGAGCAAAGCCTGTACCAACATCATCGTGACAAGGGGCGCGAGCGCCGACAACTCCAGTATCATCTCCTACGCCGCTGACTCCCATGTCCTTTACGGGGAGTTGTATTTCCGTCCCGCGGCCCTCTGGAAGGCAGGTTCCATGCTGGATGTGGTGGACTGGGACTCTTACCGTCCTTTAGGCAGCATTCCACAGGTCACTCGCACCTACAAGACGGTCGGCAACATGAACGAGCATCAGCTGATCATCGGTGAGACTACTTGGGGTGGCCGTAGGGAGCTTCACGACCCCGCGGGGATAATGGACTACGGCTCTCTGATCTACATCACTCTCCAGAGGGCGAAGACGGCCAGGGAGGCCATCCGGATTATTGTCGATCTGGCCAATGAATATGGCTACGCGTCTTCCGGCGAGTCTTTCTCGATAGCTGACAAGGATGAGGCCTGGGTCATGGATCTTGTGGGCAAGGGTCCCGACAGCAAGGGTATCAACTATGTGGCCATAAGGATTCCAGACGGGTACATCTGCTCGCACGCCAATCAGGCCCGCATACAGACTTTCCCTCAGGACGACCCGGAGAACTGCGTTTTCGCTCCCGGGATGATCGGATTCGCCAGGGAGAGAGGCTGGTTCAGCGGTGAGGACAAGGATTTCGATTTCTCCGCGGCTTTCGGCCCGGTTGACTTCGGGGGCGCCAGGGCCTGTGACGCGCGCGCTTGGAGCGCTTTCAACATCCTGACCGGCGGGGAGTTTACCTACGAGAAGGACGGACAAATGGTCACGGAGCCGGCCTCGGCCTACTATGACTATATCACCGGAAAGGACCTGTCCCGCAGGATGCCTCTCTTCGTGAAGCCTTCCAGGAAGATCACGGTCAAGGACGTGGCCGACGCGATGAGGGATCACTTCGAGGGTACCCCTCTGGACATGACCACCGACATCGGCGCGGGCGGTAACGCCCTCCCTTACCGTTGGAGGCCCATGGGATTCTCGAAGGATGGGTGGGACTATGTCAACGAGAGGGCTATAGCCACCCAGCAGACCGGGTTCTGGTTCGTCGCCCAGGCCAGGCATGACCTGCCTGACGTTGTGGGAGGGATCATCTGGTTCGGCACCGACGACGCCGCCACTTCCTACCTCACTCCGATATATTCCAACACCAACGAGGTTCCTGAGTGCTTCAGGGAGGGTAACGGCAATATGCTCGAGTATTCAAAGACCGCGTCCTTCTGGATCAACAACCGGGTGGCGAACGACTGCTATAAGGCTTACAACATCATGGCTCCCACGGTCCGTTCCGCCATCGACAAGTTTGAGAACGAGCAGCTTGGAGTGAAGGTCCCCGAGATGGACGCCAAGGCCCTGGCCGCCTATAACGCCATTCTCGCCAAGGTCGGCAAGAAGGATCTTGAGGCCAAGGACTGGTTCGCCCCCGTGAAGAAGATGCTGACGGAGTACTCTGTCGCCACGGCCCAGAAGCAGTTTGAGGATTGGGTGGATCTCGAGGAGATGATCACTGTCAAGTTCATCGACGGCAATGTCAAGGCCCAGAACGAGGACGGAAGTTTCAAACATTCGAAATACAATGCCGGCACTCCGGAGGGGATCACGACTCCTGGCTACACCGACAAGTGGAAAGAGGCTGTCATCAAAGATCACGGCGACGTTATCCGCTCAAGATGATGGGAAGGTTGAAGGCGATAGTTGCCGCTCTTCTGCTGGTCCTGCCTCTTACCGCCGGCGCGGATGAGGGACTCTGGCTGATCCAGGACCTGAACAAAGCTCTTGAGAAGAGGATGAGGGAGCGCGGGCTCAGGATGCCCGCCAAGGCGATTTACGATGTTGACTCGGGTTCCGGAGCCGCTGACGCCGTAGTCTCCTTTGGGGGACGATATTCGGGAGCCTTTGTCTCGGACAAGGGCCTGTTGCTGACCAGCGGGCGGCCGGCGGTGTCTTTTGTCGGGAAGCTCGGGGATGTCGGGAAGGATCTCCTCAGGGACGGGTTCTGGGCGGCCAGCGAGCAGCACGAGATCCCGGTTCCCGGCGAGAAGGTGTATTCCTTGAACGCTGTCTATGACGTGACTGCGGATTACAACACGCTCTTGTCCCGGCTCGGAGACCCGGATAAGGTCTCCGACAAGCTGGAGAAGGCATATGCCGAGGCCACAAAGCTGCCTTGTTTCGTCCATGTCTATTGGGCCGGGGAGAAAGTTTATGTCTGCGCTTATAAAATCTATGACGATGTCCGTCTCGTGGCTGTGCCTCCCGCCCCGGCGGTGAATCCCGATGGGAAGGACGGGGAATGGTCGTGGCCAGTCTCAAGATGCGATTTCTCCTTGTACAGGGTATTCGAGAATGGTCATCCCGCCAAGATACGCAACAGCCTGTTGGTGTCGGTCGACGGGTATGGCAAGGGATCTTTCGCGGCAGCGGCCGGATTCCCTGCCGTGACAAGGAGAGTTTCCTCTGCGGCGGAGTATCGTATCCGTTCCGGTGTCACCAGACCTATGGCGGGCCAGCTGGGTCTGGCGCGTCTGGACATACTCGAGAGATGGATGTCCTCCGACCCGTCCTTGGAAGCCTTATATTCCTCAAGGGCTTCCCGCCTTAGGGAAAGTCTGGAGAGCGACTCCGCTAGTTTGGCGGCGGAAAGACGTTTTGGCCTTCAGGAGAAGAAAACAGCCAAGGATGAGATGATACAATCCGCGGTGGATCAGGATCAGGTGTTCGGTGGCCGTTGGAGAGGACTCATCAAACGTCTCGACGAGTCCTATGGGCGGTTGGCCCCAGGCGAGGTGGACAAGATCCGTTGGAATGAGACGCTTGTCGACGGCACATTCGTGGGAAGTTATCTGATGAGGGCGGCCTCGGCGGCGGACGCGAAAGAGGCGTCTGAGATTATCTCCTCTGCCGTCAGCGAGACAGACCCCAGGGTAGAGAAGGAGTTGTTGGCCAATGCTTTGTCGGAGTTTTACACCAATATGGACATGAGGTATTTCGGCCACTATCAAAGATGGATCCAGGATCGTTTCGGGTATGACTGGGATTCCGCCGCCGAATACCTCTGGAACAACAGCCTGCTCTCCAAGCCTGAGGTCACTTCCGGAGTAGAATCCATGGATGACCTGGAGGGTGATTCTCTTTACAAATTCTTGATGGACAGTCCTTTGGAATTGTCTGACCAGCTTGACGGCCATGCCTCCAAAGCCGATGAGGCAAATGCCGCCACCCGGGAATACCTTAAGGCGAGGTATTGGGCTGGCGCGCGGAGCTATAATCCGGAGTACCCGGACGGGGACAGTACCTTGAGGTTGTCTTTCGGAACCTCTGACGGGAGTTTTTCCACTCCTGATATTCTTCTGGACAAGACTCGCTCCTCGTCCTCTTCCCGATGGAACACGGCGGTCGAGAAGGACTTCTGGGGCCGGTGGGGCTTCAGGGTGGGTGGCAAGAGACACAAGATGACCACCAACTTCCGGACTTCAGCCGATTTCGCCGCGGGCATGGAAGGAGCGCCTGTCCTGGATTCGTACGGAAGGTTGATCGGTGTCGTGTCGGGCGGTTCTCCTGAAGCGGTCGCCAGCGGAGAAGCGTACGTTGAGGGAACCGGCTGCGTCTGCACCGACATCCGGTTCATTCTGTGGACCCTTGACCGTTACGCCGGCCAGAAGCGGATGGTCAAGGAATTCGTGGTTGACTGATATGAGAAAAGTCATCGGAATAGGGGAGACTGTCTACGACATAGTCTTCAAGGGAGGGCAGCCAACGGCGGCCGTCCCTGGCGGATCCACTTTCAACTCAATGATTTCCCTCGGCAGATGCGGTATCCCCTCCGGCTTTTTGTCCGAGATCGGGAACGACAAGGTCGGGTCCGTCATCAGGGAATTCATGGCGGCAAACGGTGTTGATCCCGGTTTCGTGAATATCCTGCCCGGCAAGACACCTCTTTCCCTGGCTTTCCTGGATGAGAACAATGACGCTTCGTACTCTTTTTACAGGGAGCAGGATCCTGAGCGCGAGGCTTTCGTGTATCCGGAAATAATCCCGGAGGACGTGGTCCTGTTCGGGTCGTTCTATGCCTTGAATCCAGCTTGCAGGCCAGAGGTGAGGCGTTTTCTTGAGTATGCCAAATCCTGCGGGGCAATCCTGTATTACGATGTCAATTTCCGCCCCTCGCACGTCAAGGATCTCGGGAATATCGGGAACGCCATTTGGGAGAACTTCGAGTTGGCGGACGTGGTCAGGGGCAGCCATGAGGACTTCCGGACTTTGTTCGGGATCGGGGATGCTGAGGCTGTGTTCGCCGAAAAGATATCCGGTCATTGCGGCCGTTTCATCTGCACTTTCGGGGCCGACCCGCTGAAAGTGCAGGATCTCAATGGTTTCCATGGGGAATACCCGGTAAGCAGGATCGAGACAGTCAGCACGATCGGGGCGGGGGACAGTTTCAATGCCGGTTTCATCTACGGTCTTGTCAGGAACGGTATCACGCGGGAAGCCCTCAAGTCAGGGCTGCCGGCCGGAGTCTGGGACTCCCTCATAGCATGCGCCCAGAGCTTCTCCGCCTGCTGCTGCCAGTCCTCCTTCAACTACATCACCCCCGACTTCGCCGCCGGCCTTAGAGCGTAAGCGTCCTGGCGCTGATTTCAGGATTTGTCGCGGAGGACTATGCTGCCGCCGGCGGAGTCGACCTCGATAGTAGAGTCCTTGTGGACCCGACCGGCGAGGATCTCCTTGGCCAGCTGATTGACCAATTCCCTCTGCATCAGTCGTTTGATGGGTCTGGCGCCGTAGGCCGGGTCGTACCCGCCCTCGACCATCCAGTCCTCAAAGGCCTGAGTGAACTCGATCGTGACCCCTTCCTCGGACAGCTTGTCCTGGAGCTGGCGCATCTGTATGTGGAGGATCTCCCGGATGTCTCCCCTGGTCAGAGGATCGAACATGATGATCTCGTCGATCCTGTTGAGGAACTCCGGACGGACTGTCATCTTCAGGACATCCATCACCTTGTCCTTGCACTCGTCCAGCGTCTCCCTCCGCCGGGCGATGGCCTTCATCTCCTCCATCGGGTCGGCACCCGGCAGCCCGACCTGGGGCAGCCTCTCCATGTAGCCCTGGATGATTTCCGAGCCTGCGTTGGAGGTCATTATCAGGATGGTGTTCTTGAAATCCACCGTACGGCCCTTGTTGTCGGTCAGGCGGCCGTCGTCAAGCACCTGCAGAAGCACGTTGAACACGTCCGGGTGGGCTTTCTCAATCTCGTCCAGCAGGATCACTGAATATGGCTTCCTGCGCACCGCCTCGGTCAGCTGGCCACCCTCGTCGTAACCGACATATCCCGGAGGCGCTCCCACGAGACGGCTGACGGTGTGACGCTCCTGATACTCGCTCATGTCGATACGAGTGATCATGTTCTCGTCGTTGAAAAGGAACTCGGCCAAGGCTTTTGCGAGCTCGGTCTTGCCGACTCCCGTGGTGCCCATGAACAAGAAGGAACCGATGGGGCGTTTCTCATTGGAAAGTCCTGCCCTTGAGCGCCTTACGGCATCGGCCACGGCCTGGATCGCCTGATCCTGCCCCACGACCCTCTTGTGGATCTCGCCTTCGATGCGCAGAAGTTTTTCCTTCTCGCTCTCAAGCATCTTCTGGACGGGAATACCGGTCCATTTGGCGACTACCTCGGCGATGTCCTGCGGGGTCACAGCCTCGGTCACGATCGGGTCCTCGATGGCGGCCTGCCTGGCGGACAACTCGTCGATTGTCTTCTGGGCCCCGGCCATCTTCCCGTAGCGCAGCTCGGCGACCTTCCCGTAGTCTCCCGACCTTTCCGCAGCCGCGGCCTCGATCTTATAGTCCTCCATTTTCTGGCGTGCCTCCTGCAAGCCGTTAAGGATGTCTTTTTCCTCGTTCCAGCGTTTCATCAGGGTGTCCCTCTCGGCGAGTTTGTCGGCGAGATCCTTCTCGATTCTCTCTGATTTCAAGGAGGTTCCCTCGCGCTTCACAGCCTCTTTCTCGATCTCGAGCTGGCGTATGTCGCTGTTCAGCTCAGCGATAGGCTCCGGCACGGAGTTCATCTCAAGTCGCAGCTTGGAGGCGGCCTCGTCCACAAGGTCGATGGCCTTGTCCGGAAGGAACCTGTTGGTGATGTACCTGTGTGAGAGGTTGACGGCGGCGATAAGCGCGTCGTCCTCGATCTTGACCCTGTGGTGGTTCTCGTACTTTTCCTTGAGGCCTCGGAGGATGGCGATCGACTCGGCGGTGGAGGGCTCGTCGACCACGACCATCTGGAAACGTCTCTCGAGAGCCTTGTCGGTCTCGAAATATTTCTGGTA
>JAFVED010000218.1 GCA_017478125.1 Bacteroidales bacterium
AGAAAACGAGAAGAGGGCTCTGGATCCGGAACCCGAGCCCGCCCCTGGTCCTGTTGTCAAAGAATTTGACGAAATGATACAGAGCGGAGAACTATTCAAAGTAGAGTCCTTTATGATAGGCGAGGAATTCCCTTGGAAACTGTATGTCTATCCAGGAGACCATATCACTCCGGATGTCAATATGAACGGCTTCGATGTGGTGGCATCCTTCACTGACATGACTCCACAGGAGGACCAGGCTTTCGCTACCTCTGAAATCAAGGTGTCCCTCTTCGAGTACCTTGGGATGCCGTTCATCATCATGAACTATGACAACGTGGTCCACCTTCAGTTCAGCATCAACATCCAAAAGATGAAGGATTGGGCGAGGGAACAGTGGTTGAATGATAAGGAGAATGGATTCATTCGTGTCTTCCTCCTTGAGAGTAACGGCGGGACGCTCCGTGGAATCCGCCATTTCGAGCTGAAGATGATGCCGGTTCTAAAAAAGATTGTGGCAACGCAGCTTCAAATGGAGCGCGAAGATATCGATGGGCTGATTCAGGTGGTGGAGGGACAGTTTGATGTGCCTCAGATGGAGGTGATGGCCCAGCACACTGAGATTGTTCTCAGGCCAGAGGCCGAACTGTAGGGGGGGGGAATCGCCTAAAAATGCTTATCTTTGCATCGGTGTTCCTTTTGTAGGATGCCAAGACATAGAATACTAGTTATTCGCTTATTGCAAGTGCTGTACTAAACTTGGGACGTTTGTAATTCAAGTCACTTAGCAACGAGGGAACAACCTCACCATAGTGTGGGCGTTGATCCTTGTTGGTGACTTGAGAGGTTTCCCAGGACCTTGTACAGCAGCTTCAAGGGGAGTCCACACTTTTTTAATGGATACTATTGAACTGGACAGGGATCTGGCCGAAGTGCAGAAGAAGGGTTTTGACGAATCCTTCGCGCTTTTCTGTGCAGATACTTTCTCTTCCTTCTCATACCCCGATGAAAACCTTGCCGCCGCAAGAGCGCATGCCTATTTTCTTCGCCTTTTCATTGAAGAAAGGGTGACAGGGAGCACTACCATAGAAGAAATCCCGGAAAGCCTTTACGAGACCTTCCGGGAGATTGGCAGACAGTCCATCCAGGATACGCTGTCCTCTGCGAATCCTTCAGGGATGGAGTGCTGCCGGGCTTTTGTTCGCAACTGGTGCGAACGTCTTGTTCGTCGCAGGTAGGGCTTATGTCCTAAACATCCTTTTTTTCTATGGATTGTCCGGCGGATTTGCTAAATTTGTTATCCTATATGACAAGATTATGACCGCCAACCCTTCCACCCCTTTTTGGCTCGAAATAAAGACCGAGTACATCGATGCTAACCTGGAAAAGGTTATCTCTTATCTCTCCAAGGAGTCCGGAGAGCCCGGAACCGATCCTTTCTATGAAGAGACCGAACGGCTCCTGACTAAGAGAGTTCGAGAGCTCGTCACAACACTCTCTTCGAAGCCTATTGGGCGGGAAGAAGGGGAGGAAGAGAAAACGGAGGCCATTGATGCCCTGCGCATTCTCGGATCATGGATACTCATTCAGGACACTTACGAGAATTCCTTATCTTCCGAAGTCTACTTCTTCTTCCTGAAGACCCTATCCTCCCTGGTCCCGGACTCCTATTCAGAAGACCTAGCAGCACTGGCCCTCTGTTGTCTAACCCGAAAGGGGATCACCCGTCCGGGATTCAGCTGGGCCGATATCAAGACAGTCCAGCCGGAGGTGATGGCTCATAAGATCATCCATGGTGCGGCCTTTTCCGAAGAGCTTGCTCCGGAAACGTGGTATCAGGGAAAGGGCTCCGTCAGGGTCCGCGAAGGGTTCGTTGAAATCTATCCCGCGAACAGGGCGGATGCGCAGTTCTCCAAGACGGCATCCTCACTGATGCTCCTTGACCAGGCCATATCCGTCCAGACTCCACCTTCTGAGAGGATTCAGCAGAAATCCGAAGATGATCTCGAGGTGATGAACCACTTCACCGTCGGCTTTCTTCGTGACTGCGAGAAGGTCACTCCGTCACCACAGCAACACCTGAAGCGCTACGTCGAAGGGGACATAGTGCCGGTCCGCTATCTCGGGAGAGACTTTCTCGGAAACCTTCTTGTCGAGACAGTGGAGGGAGATTATGAAAAGATATCCGGGCAGATTCCTTTCAAGTCCAATGTCTTCAGGAACATCTACACCGCTGCCGGGATTGTCCCATACCTTCAGGAAGGAGATGTCTTTGATGCTGAGTACAAAGGGGGAGAGAGGCGCGTCTTTGACCTCCAGAAGCCGTTCCTTCAGGCCCTTCTTGACAGCACCATCGGCGTGAATAAGGAAATCCTTGCCGAACTAAGGTCCGTCAACAGCCGCGGTTTAATGACATGGTGGACCGCCGACGGCTACCCCGCCTATGTCGAGGCCAAGGATTGCGACGGGGATTATCAAGAAGGCCAGAGCGCTATACTGTATATCACTGGCAAGCAGAGCAACGGCTATGTCTACGCCAGCGTATCAAGTCCATCGCAGGAGAAAGTGGACGAGGATGATTCCCGGCGCTACTGTGTTGAAGGGATGCTCTACGGCAAGGACTACGAACCCTCGCAAGCACCACAGGGAACGTCTCTGGACGAGAATCAAGTAAGGGGACTCCTACGGCTCCTATACCATTATCAGAGGGGTATCGGACAGGCCTCCGAGAGGTTCCGGGTCCTGTGCGTCTGCAGGATTCTTGCGACTATGACAGGGGACCGGGAGTCTGCGGACTACATCGCGGTCGCGTGTGATTACCTCCGCGACCTTGTGCTGTTCTCCATGGGGCAGATTGGGAAGATAAAGCCTCTGGAGGCGGAGGCCTCCATATCGGATCTCCCTGGGATCGCCCGCCGCAAGGAAATCGTACGGATTCTCCAGGCCTATGGGGTCGATGCAGACTCGGATTACCTGAGTAATATCATCCACAATCAGGACGACACCCTTTTGGTGCAGCTGGCGAAGTTCGTGCAGTCCTGCAACCGCATAGACGATGTATATCCTGCCATCAAGACGGTTATCAAGCGCGAGATAACGAAGTTCCTTGCCGTAGAGACTGAGGACAATACGGACTTTGAAGAGGCCGCCGGACCAAACCTTGGTGTTGAAAACAGCAGAACGGAGTTCAAGACGTCCTTCCTCTTCGCACCTGCAAACGCCTACGAGCAAAACCAGGAAAAGAATATCTTCCGGAGTCTCTGTTCCTTCCTTAATACCCAGGAGGGCGGAACGCTCTATCTCGGCGTGAATGACAGCGGCGGCATCAACGGCCTCGATACAGAAATAGAAGCTCTGAAGAAGAAAGCCCCGCTCTACAAGGGTATAGATGGATATATTAGGTATATCACAGACAGGGCCCGCGATTACTTCGATCTTGATGTGCGTCTTCATTTTCACATAGAACCAGCCTACGACAACCAGGTTGTTGCCATCCGAGTTGACCCATATGAGCATGGTGTGGTGGAGTTCGAAGGAGCGGCATACGTGAGGAACAACAGCGAGTCGGTCAAGATGAGTCAGACGCTCCGCCGTCAGATGGAAGCCCGGCGCATCGCTTCCGGTAAGGACAAGCCTGCAAAAAACGTTGTGGCACTGACGGAGGCAATCCGGGAAGAATGCCAGGTTGTACTGCATGGCTATTCTTCCTCCAACAGCGGGGAAGTCAAGCAGTATACCGTTGAACCCTTTGCCTTCAGCGGTAACTTTGCCTACCTGTGGGCCTATGATGTGAACGAGACTATGAACAAGGTCTTCCGTGTTTCCCGCATCGGGAACGTCCAGGTCACACGTGACCCCTGGGCGTTCAAGGCTTCTCACCACAAGGGGCAGATGGATATCTTCCATTTCTCGGGAGAGACCCCAACCCGGGTGTCGCTGAAGCTTGACCTGCTGGCGAAGAACCTCCTTGTGGAGGAATACCCGGAATCCGTGAGTGAGATAAAGGTCCTCGGAGGCGACCATTTCCTTCTTGAGACCGACATATACAATATCCTCGGTGTAGGGCGGTTCTACTGCGGGCTGGTCGGCCACATCGAGATTGTCGATGCCCCCGGCCTGGAAGAGTACGCCAGGGAGTATTTTGAGAAAGCACTTGAAGGCCTGAAGTAACCAGGATTATCTCAGCAGGAATAAGAAATCCCGGAAAGTCTACGAGAGACCTTCCGGGAAGTCGGCTAGCAGCCCATCCGGGATACGCTGTCCTCTGTGAATCCTTCCGGGATGGAGTGCAGCCGTGCTTTTGTGAGGAACTGGTGCGAGCGTCATTCCGAGAAGACGCGGGCGTGAGGACTCTCCCAGTCAAAGGTCGATGCCCTGTCAAAAAGCTTACATAGGACAATCCATAGGAGAATGAGGACAAGGACGAGTCCTGCAATAAGAAGATACTTCCAAAGCGGGGCCATTCCTCCGACATAGCGGAGAACAATCCCGGCAGCAAGCATGACAAAGAGACCGATAGCGAGCATTCCCCACAGGAAGACGCTCCTTGTCCTTCTGAATGTCTCCCGGCTCGGATACAGAAGCCTTGAATTCACTCTGGAATCCTTCATGCGGTGATGGACCGCCAGCTTCTCGAAGTACACGGTTCCTTCGTGACATGAAGGGCACTCACAGGGGGCGAGGACGGCATCGTCAAACTTGACCTTCACGTTACGGGTAGAAAGGTGGTCACACTTCTCGCAGTGACCGAGAATGTTGATATACATGTCCTGTTTCATATCAGAAAGATGGCAGTCAGGACAGTAATAACGATGGCGATAAGCCAGATAAGCA
>JAFVED010000219.1 GCA_017478125.1 Bacteroidales bacterium
CGAGTTAGTCGGTTTTGTCGTAAGGCTTAGCAGCAAGAGCGGTCTGGGCGAGAAGGATAAAACATACCTCTCCGGCACATACCGCAGCATCAGGGACTTGGAACGAATAGGCGATTATGCAGAGAACATCGTAGAATACGCTACGGTGCTTGCCGATTCCTCCCAACATTTTTCCGACGATGCCAAATATGAAATCAGTCAGCTGAAGGCACTGTTGCACCAGCTATATGCCCAGGCCATGGATGCCTATCAGCATGAGAATTACGCAGCCTTGGACGCGGCCAATGTCATCGAAGAGGAAATCGACGACTACACCAAGAGGATGGAAGAGGGACACATCTCCCGGATGGAGAAAGGGATCTGTACCCCTTCAGTGGGCGCGCAGTACCTGGAGCTTTCCTCCAATGCCGAACGAATCGCCGACCACATGATCAACATCGCGAAATCGATCAGGACGCTCCGGCGTTTTACACGTTAAACGTTCCCCGGCATTACCGGGTCGGGTCTAAGGGAATCTCCGGATGCTGCACCGCCAGGGGCATGTCCTTCTGCGAGAGATAAAACATGTAGAGGATGACGGGCTTCGTGCCGCGGTTCTCTCCGTGGTGGATGGTATTCACCATCTCCACGACCGCCTCGCCTTCATGTACCGTCTTCTCCTGGCCGTCCAGTCCGATGATGGTCAGTTCGCCCTGCACCAGGATCCCGTAGTTCATCACGGGATGGTGGTGCCAGCCCAGTTTCTGGCCGGCGGGGAACTCGTATTTCACGGCCACCAATTCCGGACGGCCCTCGAGATAGTCAGGAAGTTCCACGCCGTCCCAGCTTTGGCTGGTGCGGATGAGTTCGGAAGACACAACCTCCTGTACGGGGTTCTCCGTCCGGGGTTGAACGTTCTTGCAGCTTGTCATCGCCGACATGCAGCTGATTGCCAGGGCGGCGATGATCATCCATCGTTTTGTCTCTTTCATATTTCCAGTAGCATCTGTCTGTCCATAGCGGTGTTAAAGATACATTTCTTTCAGGGATTCCGCAAATATCCCCGCAATGCAGCTCCTGCCGATGATTGAAAAGGAACTGCAGGCAGGTGCCTGACCGGCCCGGCAGATCTATTTTCCCAGAAACTCCGTAGGAGTGATGCCGGTCGTCTTTTTGAAGAGACGGGTGAAGTGGTGCGGGAAGTCGAAGCCAAGCAGGAGGGCGGTTTCGCCTATGTTGTGGCCGTTCATAAGGAGGTTCTTACCCTGTTCTATCACAAATGAATGGATGTAGCCGATGGCCGTGCCGCCGGTGGATTTGTGGATCACGTCGCCAAGGTACCGGGGGGAATAGGCCAGCTGGTCGGCGCAGTATCGGACGGAAGGAATGCCGGTCTCCATCTGCCTGCCTTCCAGATAATACTCCCGCAGCAGGTTGTGGAAGCGTTTCAGGATGTCCGAGGAGGCGTTGTCTTCCTCCGAAAGTTGGCGCTGATAAATGCGCTGGCAGTATTCCAGGACAAGACGTATATAGCCCAGAATGACGTTCCGCAGCGCCGGGGAGTCGTCGTTCTCCTGAAGCTCGTGTCTGAGCTGCGTAAGCATCTGGATGATCCGGCCCCATTCCGAGGACTCCATGATCAAGGTCTCGGTGGAGAAATAGGAGAAGAAGTGATATTCTTTCATCCTGGCTTCCAGATCGGTTCCCCGGATCAGTTCCGGGGAGAAGAGCAATACCCATCCGCTGATATATAGTTCCTCGCCATTGTCTTCCTTCCCGCCGATCTGGCCCGGCTCCACAGCGAAGATGGAACCCTCGGCCGCATCGAACATCTTCATCCCATAGGTCAGGTTCTTGGGGAAGTTTCTCTGAATGAAGAGCCCGTACACCCCGTATCGGTTCAGGCTGGTATGGACAGGCGACACTTCGTCATAGTGGATGACGCTGACCAGTGGATGCAATTCAGGAGCTCCTACTGAACGGGCGTACACATTGGGGTCAGAGATGTGAAGGATGCTCTTCATTACACTTGAAACGGTATGGATTCGTGCAAATATATATTATTTTCTGCGATATTGGTAAATAATTGACAAAAATAGGTAAGATGATTCCGAGGAGACAGGGTATCTTTGCAAAAGAGAACCAAAGCCGTATGAGAATATGAGTACACTGAATCTTACTCAGGAGTGGGACAAGACCTTCCCGAAATCAGAACTTGCAAACCATTGCAAAGTTACCTTCCACAACCGCTATGGCATTGAGCTGGCGGCGGATATGTATGTTCCCAAGGACGCCTCCGGCAAGCTTCCCGCCATTGCAGTGAGCGGTCCCTTCGGCGCCGTGAAAGAACAGTCCAGCGGCCTGTATGCCCAGCATATGGCAGAGAGGGGGTTTCTGACCCTTGCCTTCGACCCGTCTTTCAC
>JAFVED010000220.1 GCA_017478125.1 Bacteroidales bacterium
GCCTTATGATCGGAGGAATCATCGGCGTAGGAGCCGTGCTGATACGCAAGGAGCTGCTCCTTCCCATCCTTTGCGGGATATTCCTGGTGGAGTCGCTCTCGGTAATCATGCAGAGGTATTACTTCAAATACACGAAAAGAAAATACGGTGAGGGACGCAGGATCTTCAAGATGAGTCCTCTCCACCACCATTACCAGAAAGAGGGGATCCCCGCGTTGATCTCAAAGCCGGCGCGCGCCATCCCTGAGGCGAAGATCGTCACGAGATTCTGGCTGATCGGGATTATCCTCGCGGTCGCCACACTCGCGTTGTTGAAGGTGAGATAAAAAAAGGAAAGAATATATGAGCAGAATTGTTGTATTGGGAGGAGGCGAGAGCGGTGTCGGAGCCGCTGTGCTCGCTAAAGTCAAAGGATTTGATGTGTTTCTCTCGGATAACGGGGAGATCCCCGGACATTATGCCGACGACCTCAGGAAATGGGACATCCCTTTCGAGCAGGGAGGCCACACGGAGGATCTCATCCTGAGCGCCGACGAGGTGGTCAAGAGCCCCGGAATACCAAGTACCGTACCCATGATCCAGAAACTTGAGGCGAAGGGTACCCCTATAGTGTCGGAGATCGAGTTCGCAGGCAGGTATGACAACGCCAAGAAGATCTGCGTCACTGGAAGCAACGGAAAGACGACGACCACCTCCCTGATCTATTACCTTCTGCAGAACGCCGGCCTGAACGTGGGACTCGGCGGCAATATCGGAAAAAGCTACGCCTACCAGGTCGCCACTGAGCACTTCGACTATTATGTCCTCGAAATCAGCAGTTTCCAGCTGGACAACTGCTATGAGTTCCACCCGGATATAGCCATCATCACCAACATCACCCCCGACCATCTTGACAGGTATGGCTACCAGCTGGAGAACTATGTCAAGGCCAAGTTCAGGATCACCAGGAACCTGAGCCCGGAGGACTGCTTCATCTTCGACTCCGACGACGAGATCACGATAGACCATCTGAACAAGATCATCCTCAGCGCCAAGCGCCTTCCATTCACCCAGAAGACGGAGGTCGGGCTGGGCGCCTTCGTGAAAGACGACAAGATTGTCGTGAGATATGAGGACGAGGAATGCGACATATTCCTGAAAGAGCTGGCTCTCGGCGGCAAGCACAACATCTACAACTCGATGGCGGCCGCTCTCGCGGCCAAGGCCTCCGGAATAGACAACAAGACCATCCGCGAGTCCCTCGCCACCTTCCAGCCAGTGGAACACAGGCTCGAGCCCGTCCTGAGCATAAAGGATGTGCTGTACATCAACGATTCGAAGGCGACCAATGTCGATGCCGCCTGGTACGCTCTCGAGTGCCAGAGCAAGCCGGTGGTCTGGATTGTCGGCGGGAAGGACAAGGGCAACGACTACGAGGTTCTCAAACCCCTGGTGAGGGACAAGGTCAAGGCCATAGTCTGCCTCGGTGTGGACAACTCAAAGATCAAGGCCGCTTTCCAGGACATCGTGGGAGAGGGCAATCTGGTCGAGACACGCTCCGCCGCCGACGCGGTGATGGAGGCCAGCAAGTTCGCGGAGGCGGGAGACGTGGTGCTCCTGAGCCCCTGCTGCGCGAGTTTCGACCTGTTCACCAGCTACGAGGACAGGGGAAGGAAGTTCAAAGAGGCCGTCAGAGTGCTTTAGAACAGGAATATGGCTGAAGAGAAGAGAAAAACCACATTCTGGAACTTCTTCGACAATCTCGAGGGAGACAAGGTCGTATGGATGATCGCGCTGATGTTGATGCTGATCTCCATAGTGGCCATCTTCTCCTCAACATCGCAGCTGGCCATGTCCCAGAACACTTCCAGGATGGCCATCGTCACTGAGCAGATCCAGATTTCCCTCCTTGGACTGGTACTCATAGTGATATGCTACAACATCAGGAGCATCGGAGTCTTCAGGATATTCTCCCAGTTCGGTTACCTGGTCTCGATCTTCTTCCTGCTGATCCTGGCGACCCATAAGGCGGTCGGACCCATCAAGCCTATCATGGTCAACAGCGCCTGGAGAATAGTCCAGATCGGTGGATTCCAACTCCACGTCTTCGAGGTCGTCAAAGTGGCCATGGTGATGTACCTGGCGTGGGCGGTGAACGCCTACAGGAACGACAAATACCTGCTCGCCAACCTGCTGGCGAAAAAGTACCCGCTCTGGAAAAAGCCGCTGGTGAAGAAAATAACTTACATCTATATACCCATCTTCACCGTGTGCCTCGGAATAATGGTCGGAAGCCTTTCCAGCACCCTGTTCATCGGAGGAATCATGTTCGTCACGATCCTGATAGGAGGCATCAGCATAAAGGAACTCGTGGTTCCCGGCCTTGTCGCCGTGGGATTGCTGATAGGATGCGTCGGAATCAACGCCGCCTCGAGCAAGCCGAGCGACCAGAAGCCTTTCCCCCATCTTGAGTCCGCGATCAACAGGCTCTCGACGGACAGCACCGAGAAACGCATGGAGATCATCCGCTCGGCGCCCCGCAACAGCTCCGACTTCCAGGAGGCACTCGACAAGCTGAAGCAACCCTTCAGCGCCAAGATCGCCATCCACGAGGGCGGACTTTTCGGGAAAGGACCCGGAAGGAGTACCCAGAGATATGTCGTCCCGATCATGTTCGAGGACTACATGTTCAGCTTCATTGTCGAGGAATATGGCCTGCTCGGAGGAATTCTCGTCATCATCCTCTATATCAGCCTCCTGGCAAGAGGATCCATAATCGCCCGCAACTGTGACAACCACTTCGCGAAAACCGCTGTCGCCGGACTTGTGATCCTGATCACAGGCCAGGCCATGATGCACATCATGATCAACTGTGACATGGGTCCCCTGACCGGACAGACCCTGCCCCTGGTGAGCCATGGGAACTCATCGTTCCTGATGTTCAGCATAGCTTTCGGGATCATCTTGTCCATCAGCAAGATGGCCCGCAGGAAGATCGCCAGGGAGGCCGCCAAAGCCGCCCCTCTCGTGGAGCATGAGGAGATCAACGATGTGGAGAGCAGCCTGAATGACCTGGATATCCTGGACTCAGAGTTACCTGTCCATGACAACGACTTGCCGGATTACGGGATAGACGACCACAACAACGAATAGGAGGAAGACCGTTATGAGAGAACCTTTGAGAGTGATAATAAGCGGAGGAGGCACGGGAGGACACATCTTCCCCGCCATCTCTATCGCCAACAAGCTTAAAGAGATCAATCCGGAGACCGAGATCCTTTTCGTGGGGGCGAAAGGCAAGATGGAGATGGAAAAAGTGCCCGCCGCCGGATACAAGATCGTCGGACTGCCCATCACGGGACTCCAGAGACAGCTGAGCGTCAGGAACATCATCAATGATCTCAGCGTGCCGTTCCGGGTGCTTTCAAGCATACGCGGGGCCCGCAAACTGATAAAAGAGTTCAAACCGCAGGTCGCCATAGGAGTCGGCGGATATGCCAGCGCTCCCCTGCTGATGGCGGCCACGAGGATGGGAATCCCCTCCCTTATCCAGGAACAGAACGGGTTCGCCGGTCTGACCAACAAGAAACTCGGGGACAAGGTTCAGAGCATCTGTGTCGCCTACGAGGGAATGGAACGGTTCTTCCCGAAAGACAAGATCGTGATGACCGGGAATCCGATCAGAAGCGTATTTGTGCCCTGCACCAATGAAATGAGGGAGGCCGGTGTCAAGGAATACGGCCTGGATCCAGAGAAAAAACACATCTTCATCGTCGGAGGCAGCCTGGGCAGCGCCAAATTCAACGCGTGCATGAGAGACTGGATCAGCAAAGGGTGTTCCGGAGCCGAAGGCACAGATGTGCTTTGGCAGTGCGGAAAGTATTATAAATCAAGTATTGACGACTTTATGAGAGCAGAGCTCATGAAGAATCCTTCCCTGGGAGAGACTGTCAAATACTCAGACTTCATCGGTAAGATGGAACTCGCTTACGCCGCCGCCGACGTGGTCATCTCACGTTCCGGGGCCAGCAGTGTCTCGGAGCTCTGCGCCGCCCACAAGGCCGTGGTCTTCGTTCCCTCTCCCAATGTCGCGGAGGATCACCAGACCCACAACGCCATGGCCCTGGTGAGCAAAGACGCCGCTTTGATGGTCAAGGACGCCGAGGCGATGGAGAGAATGATCCCCGCCGCTCTCGGGCTGCTTAAGGACGCGGAGAAGATAAGAACCCTGGAGGAGAACGCGGGGAGAATGGCATTGCCTGACGCCGCGTCCAAGATCGCCGAGGAAGTCTACAAACTTGCATAAGAGACTATGTCAGAATTTTCTAAGATATATTTCATCGGGATAGGAGGTATCGGCATGAGCGCGATTGCCAGGTACTACAAGACCAAAGGCTACCCTGTGGCCGGATATGACCGTACCCCCTCGGACCTTACCCGCCAGCTGGAAAGGGAAGGGATTAACGTCCATTATACCGACAATCCGGACTATATTCCTAAAGACGTGGCGTCCACGCTCGTTGTCTACACTCCCGCCGTACAGGAGGATCTTGGCGAGATGGTTTATGTGAGAGAACACGGCTACACTCTGGTGAAGCGGTCCAGGATGCTTGGCGAGCTGTCCTCCGGACAGACTTGCCTCGCCGTGGCCGGAACTCACGGGAAAACAACCACCAGCACGCTCCTCGCGCATATTCTCACGGAATCCGGTTCCGGCTGCTCGGCCTTCCTCGGAGGGATCTCAAAGAACTACGGGACAAACCTGCTGGTGAGCCAGACTCCTGTCTTCGTGGCTGAGGCGGACGAGTATGACCGCTCTTTCCTGCAGCTGTTCCCGGCCGTCGCGGTCATCACCGCGATGGACGCCGACCACCTCGACATTTACGGGACCCACGAGGAATACTGCCGCGCGTTCAAGGCTTTCGCCTCACAGGTCTCACGCAAAGTCATCATAAAAAAAGGACTGGACATAACTTCCTCTGACACAAAAGCGAAGATCCTGACTTACAGCTACGACGACCCCTCCGCTGATTTCCATGCCTCCAACGTGAGTGTGGACGGGCTCGGCCACTACATATTTGACATCATCTACCCGGGAGGAGTCATCAAGGACGTCAGATGCGGGGTGCCGGGATGGGTCAATGTCGAGAACAGCGTGGCCGCTGCCGCCGTGTGCGTCTCACAGGGACTGCACCCCGAGAGCATCAAGGCGTCTATCGGCACGTTCGAGGGAGTGTTGAGACGGCTGGATGTCCATGTGGCAAGTCCATCACTAACATACATTGACGACTACGCCCACCATCCGAGGGAACTCTCGGGCGCGATCTCGTCAATAAGGATGATGTATCCCGGAAGAAAGCTCACGGCGGTCTTCCAGCCGCACCTGTACACCCGCACAAGAGACTTCGCCGGAGAATTCGCCGAGGCTCTCAGCGCGGTCGACAAGCTGATCTTGCTGGACATCTACCCGGCCCGGGAAGAACCCATCCCCGGGGTGACTTCAGAGATGATCTTCAGGGAGGTAACGGCCCCCGAGAAAGTCTCGCTAAGTAAAGAGGAGCTGATGGACTACCTGTCCAAAGAGCCTGTGGACGTGCTGGCAACCTTTGGGGCGGGCAACATCGACAGGTTTATCGAACCCATCACAAAGATGCTCAAAGAAAGGCTTGAGAAATGAGGAAAGGACTTAAAATAGCCATCATCGCCGCCGCGGCCTGTCTGCTGGGTCTCGTCATCCTGGTAATATTCGGGATGAACGGGGAGAGAAAGCGCCAGCTGACTTGCGGAGGAGTCAAAGTGGTGTTCGCGGACGATTACAAATTCGTGACCGAAGGGGACATCGAAGGCTATCTGTCCAACGAATATGGAGCGTATATAGGACAGCGACTGGACAGTGTCGACTTGGCGAAAGTCGAGAGGATACTGGACAACAAGAGCGCCATCCTCAAGACCGAGGCTTACACGACCCCGGACGGAATGCTTAATGTGAAAGTATACCAAAGGGAGCCGGTAATACGGTTCCAGAAGGGTGGAAACGGGTTTTACGCCGATGAGAAAGGCTTCCTGTTCCCTCTCCAGAGCAACTACACATCCCAGGTCCCGATTATAGACGGTGACGTTCCTCTCACTTTCGAGAGCGGATACAAGGGCGAGCCTGTTACCCAGAAAGAGAAAGAGTGGCTCAGGGACATCATCTCCCTAACCAACCACATGAAAAAATCCAGGCTATGGAGTGAGAACATCAGCCAGATCTCAGTGAGGCCTGAAGGGGATCTGGTGATGATTCCGAGGAATGGGAAGGAGGTTTTCATTTTCGGCCATCCGGACGGTTTTGAGGACAAGTTCTCCAAAATGGAGAAATACTATACCACAATACTCCCGGAGAAGGGTGAGGGGTATTACTCTACGGTCAATTTGAAATATAACGGTCAGATAATCTGCAGGAAATAATATCAATATGGAAGAAAGACACATAGCTTCAGTCGATCTGGGTTCCTCAAAACTGGCGGTCTGCGTAGCCAGGATCCAGGGCAATGATGTACAGGTGATTTACTACAGGGAAACGCCTTCCCAGGGAATCCGGTACAGTTATGTCAACAATCCCGGCAAAGTGGAGGGTGTTCTCAGGGAAGCCCTCACACAGGCACAGCAGGAGTTGAAAATCAAGATCCAGCAGGTGATCGTCGGTCTGCCGAGGTACTATGTACGCCAGGAAAGCGCTTCCGCGAGCATGGTCAGGACAGACTCCGACTCGCAGATACAGGAGAGCGAGGTCAAGACCCTGAAATCCATGGCTTTGGAGGAGTACCCGCTCAATGACTCCAAGAATGAGGTGATCTACGGGGCCGTGGCACAGTCTTTCTCGACAGAGGACAGCCTGAACGAGCTGGAGAACGAGATCGTGGGGATGACCGCAGAGAAGCTTGAGGGCAACTTCAAGGTGTTCATCGGAAGCAGAAGGCACTCGATCAACATCGACAATGTCTTCAACAGCATGGGAATAGCTATCGCCAAGAAGTATTTCACTCCGGGAATCACCGCCAGAGCCGTGCTGAAAGAGGAGCAGATGGAAAACGGTGTCGCCTTGATAGACATCGGGGCCGGAGTGAGTTCCGTGACGATATTCAAGGGGAAAATCCTGAGATACTACGCGGCCATTCCCTTCGGAGGCAACAGCATCACCCGGGACATCAAGACCGAGTGCAATTTCTCGTTCGAGCTGGCCGAAAACATCAAGAAAGCCTACGGAGCCTGCATGCCGGGCAAATTATCCGCACTCGGCGAGAAATCGATACAGATTGTCGACGAGAACGACGAGCCCACCGCCCAGGTGACAGTCAAATACATCTCTGAGATCATCTCGGCCAGAATGAAAGAGATCATCGAGGCGCTCCTGTACCACATCCAGGCCAGCGGATACGCGAGCGAGGATATTCTCAGGGCGGGAGTCGTAGTGACTGGAGGCGGAGCTGAGATCGTCAATTGCGCCAATTACATAAAGGAACTGTCCGGATATTCAGTCAAGATCGGATACCCGAGAAGATTCTTCTCGTGCGAGGACTGCCCAGAGGCCGGCGAGGCTTCAGCGGCCACATCGATGGGCATGATCATGGCCGCCAAGGGCGACAAGATGCTGAACTGCGTCAATGAGGCTCCCGCCCGGCGCTACTGGACCGCCCCGAAGCCGGCTGATTCCGGATTGGCATCCGGAAACGGCGACGCCCATCCCCGCTCCGTATCGGCCGAGGAACGCCTGACCCCAGATGTCAATCCGGAAGAGAAACCTTCTCTTGAAGAGGAGGCACCGGTCCCGGCAGCAGTCGAAGAGCCGCTCACCGAACCCGTCATCGAGCCGTCCGTCATCGCCGCCCAGGAGGAAGACGGCCCCAACGTTTTCGACGATTACACTCCCGAGGAGATCAAGGAGGCCAAGATGAGAAAGAAGGAGAAACAACGGGAAAGGAAACCTCTGCCGAAACCTAAGTTCAAATGGTTCAAGCACATCCAAGACAGCATCAGCAAGGCGGCCGGGGACATTTTCGAGAGCATGGAAAACGAGGAAATATAAAAAGGAGATACCAATGGGAGAGTTTGACAATTTCGACATAGCCGAGTCCAGCGACTGGACCCCTATCCAGTCCATGATCAAAGTCATCGGAGTCGGAGGAGGTGGCTGCAACGCCGTCAACTACATGTTCCGGGAGAACGTGGAGGGATGCAGCTTCATAGTCTGCAACACGGACCGCCAGGCACTTGAGGAAAGTCCTGTACCCGTCAAGATCCACATCGGGCGGAACGCCCTGGGAGCCGGGACCGACCCAGTCAAGGGGCGCAATGCCGCGCTGGAAGCCCAGGAGCAGATTGAGAAGGTCGTTCTCAACGAGGGGACCCAGATGCTATTCATCACGGCGGGAATGGGCGGCGGCACCGGCACGGGGGCCGCTCCGCAGATAGCCAAGATGGCGAAGGACAAAGGCATCCTCACAGTGGCCGTGGTGACTATACCCTTTGAGAACGAGGGAGATATGGCCCTGTCGAGGGCGATCGACGGCATCCACGAGCTTGTCAAAAACGTGGACAGCCTCCTGATTATCAATAATGAGAAGCTGTATGATTTCTTCGGGGGACTCCTGATCCATGATGCTTTCCCGAAGGCGGATGAGGTTCTGGCGACCGCTGTGAGAGGTATCACCGAGATCATCTCCAAGCCAGGCTATATCAATGTGGACTTCGAGGACATCAAGACCATGATGAAGAACAGCGGCATGGCTCTCATGGGCGCCGGGGTAGGCTCCGGGGAGAACCGTATCGAGGAAGCCGTTCAAGGCGCGCTTCACTCTCCCCTGCTCTACGACTTTGACCTGACGACCGCCAAGAACCTGCTAATCAACATCACTTGCGGCAAGAATGAGAAGGGGTTGACAATGGACGACCTGAAAGAGATCAACGCCAAGATCGCGGACTACACCGGCAACGTCAACAAGTTCAAGACCGGGCTCGTCTGGGAGACGGTTCCTGAGATCGGGGACAAGGTCATGATCACGGCGATAGCCACAGGATTCAAAGTCAATGACTTGTCAAAAATCACCAAGACCGATCTCGGCAACCTGATCATCATAGGCAAGGATTTCAAGTTCGAGAGGCGCAACATGGTCGGGGCCGAGGATGTAAGCATATCCGACCTCCCCTCCGGGATGAATATGATAGGCTACAACGCGGCCGACAACGTCAAGAGATACAACTTCGACATTGACCGCAAACCCGCGCTCGCGGTAGGTCCCGGAGAGAGCATCGGCGAGTTGGAGAGTGTGCCGGCGATAAAAAGGATGGTCAGGCAGGAGAAAGAGAACAACTAACAGGAGATTCAGATGGAAAGAAGGACAAGAGTACGGTTCGCGCCGAGCCCCACCGGGCCGCTGCACATGGGCGGAGTCAGGACGGCGCTTTATAACTATCTATATGCCAAACAGAACGGAGGAGACTTCATAATCAGGATTGAGGACACTGACTCCAACAGGTTTGTCCCGGGAGCCGAGGAATATATCATCGAGGCCCTGACCTGGTGCGGAATCATCCCCGACGAGGGTGTGGGATCCGACGGCAAGGTCGTGGAGACACCCTCCCCAAGGCATCCGCACGCGCCTTACCGCCAGAGCCAGCGCAAGCCAATCTACAGGAAGTACGCTGAACAGCTCATCCGGAATGGCTACGCATACTACGCTTTCGACTCGGCGGAGGAATTGGCTGAGGCAAGGGCCAAAGCCGAGGCCTCCAAAGAAACCTTCATCTACAACCAGGTGTCGAGGATGTCCATGAGGAACTCCCTGACCCTTCCGGAAGATGAGGTGGACAGACTCCTTGAAGAGACTTCCGACTGGACTATCCGCTTCAAGATGCCCGGGAACACCGTCGTCAGGATGGATGACCTGATCCGGGGTCATATAGAGGTCAACACCGACACCCTGGACGACAAGGTTCTTTGGAAAAGAGCGGACGAGCTGCCCACATATCATCTCGCCAACATTGTCGACGACCACTTGATGGAGATTTCAGAGGTCATACGAGGCGAGGAGTGGCTGCCTTCCCTGCCCCTGCACTATATGCTTTACAAGGCCTTCGGATGGGAGGACACGATGCCCCGCTTCGCCCATCTCTCGCTCCTTCTCAAGCCTGTGGGCAACGGGAAACTGAGCAAGAGAGACGGGGACAAGATGGGATTTCCGGTGTTTCCCCTACGCTGGACAAACTCCGAGGGCGAGACCTCAAGGGGCTACCGTGAGGACGGTTATTTCCCGGAGGCCTTCGTGAACCTGCTGGCAATGCTTGGCTGGAATCCCGGGGACGACAGGGAAATGTTCTCTATGGAGGAACTTATCGGAGCATTCTCTCTCGACAAGGTCCAGAAAGCGGGAGCCAAATTCAACCCCGACAAAGCCAAGTGGTACAACAGGGAATATCTCCGGCTCAAGACCGACGAGGAACTTACCGGACTGCTGGTTCCTGTCCTGGAGGAGAACGGAGTCAATGTGGTCGATTGTCCGAAGTGCGCCCTCACCGCCGGAGCGGAATTCAACGTGGCGGGTGGCGACCTTGGAAATCACATATTCACAAAGGATTATGTCCAGAGTGTCGTGGCCTTCACCAAGGAGAGGGCGACATTCGTGAAGGACTTCTGGGACATCGCCCACTACCTCTTCACAGCCCCGGAGACCTATGTCCAGAAAGATGTGGACAAGTTCTGGAAACCGGAGAATGTCGAGCTCGTTCTCAAAGTCGGAGACTTCATCAAGAGCTTTGACGGAGAATGGACAGTCGAGAACGTCGGGACTGCTGTCGAGGAATACATCAAGTCCAATGAATGGCCTATGGGCAAAGTGATGAATGCCTTCAGGCTTGCCCTGGCCGGAAGCGCCAGCGGTCTCGGTATCGCCGACATCGTCTACCGCATCGGCAAGAAAGAGACTGTCGAGAGGATTCTTCGTCTCGCGGATTCTTCTCCGCGCTCAGAATGACATCAGCGCTTCTTGAGAGCTTTCCTCAAGGTCGGGAGGACATATTCGGTGTAACGGACCATTCCGAGGTCGGTGAAATGGACACCGTCCACGGTGGCCTCTCCGTCCAAGCCGAGCATCTTGTCGCCCTTGATATAATAGAGCTTACTCTCCCCCGCCTTTTTGAGCCTCTCGTAAGTAGCTCTCATTGAGGCGTTTTTAGCCTTGATCTCGGCGGCCATCTCCCTGTCGAAAACAGCGTGGGCAAAATTAGGATTCTCCACGAACACGACAGGCACATCGGGGTGAGCGTCACGGATGATCCTGAAAAACCTCTCCTGGCGCTCGTCGATAAGTGAGGCGTCACAGTTCGGCACATTGTCCAGGACGAACAGCGAGGGATCCTCAACCGCCGCCATCAACTCGGCGATCTCATAATCCAGCTTGGCGTTGCCGCTGAACCCGAGGTTGACGACCTCGCGGTCCAGCTCCCTGGAGATGATATTCGTGAAAGCCATACCGGGACGGTTGGCGCAGCCGCCTTGAAGGATGCTCGTGCCATACATCACTATCGGCGACCCTTTCCTCGGACTGTCCAGGGCGGGTCCATCGATCACAGTTCCCTCCTCCACACCGATCTCGAGCTTCTTTACTCCCTCGTAAAGTGACAGATAAACAATATATTCCCGCATCTTCGGATCCATTCCCGAGATCACGACCTGGTCGTTGAGCGTGTCCTTTCTCGGACGCGCGCTGCACACGAACCTCCAATGGCCGTCTACCGGATCCTGGGAATACAAGTCCAGTCCCCTCGTGCCGGTGTCCGTCATGTGGTTCATGGTGTGGAGCCCGAAGGAGATCCACCTCAACTTGATGGACGGGGAGTCCGAGCGGAATCGCACCGAGATCCCGGCCGAGTGGTGGGCAAGATCCCAGACCGGCTGACGGATAACGCCTTCCAACGAGGCTGGAAGCCTCTCATAGGTGGCCGAAGTGTTTGGAATCGCCTTCCCGTAGATCGGGAAAGCTGAAGCGTCGGTATAGACATACCCTTTCGAATCCTGAGCGATCAGCGAAAACGGGAACAAGATCGCCAGAAGGGATACGACAATTGATAACTTCCTCATAATAAAAAGATTCTTCGCTTCGCTCAGAATGACAAAGGACTAGAACATATAGCGGACTCCGAGTCCGAGAGTCAAAAGTCCATTCCGGCGGACTTTGCCGTCACCGAACATCAGGCGGGGACGCAGGCTGACTGACAATTGCAGGGGGATGTCAAAGACGTATTCGAGCCCGACATTCCCCAGAAGTCCCGCGTACACGACATTCTCGCCCTCCACGGTATCCCATACAGCCACACTGGCGCCGGGCCCGGCATAGAAACCCCACTGTCCCTCAGCGGTCCAATCCGGACGGGCAATGACGATATTGTAGACTCCGTCCAAGTGGAAAGCGTCGGAGTTGAAGACATTGTCAAGACCGAGCTCGAACTCAAGGAAATCATTGTCTCCCACGTAGTTCTCGTAGCTGACATCCAGACCGTAATTACCGATCCTGGCACCTATGGCTTTCGGCTGGGCGGCCGCCACCGAGGCGAACGCCACCAAGGCCAATAACACAAAAAAGAACTTTCTCATACTAAACCATTCCTGAGAATCCCATAAACGCCATAGCCAGGATACCGCAAGTGATAAGGGCGATAGGAACGCCTTTAAACTGCCTCGGCACGTCATTCAGCTCAAGATGCTCCCTCATTCCGGCGAAGAGGATCAAGGCCATGCCATAACCTATGGCTGTGGCGAAGGCATAGACCACGGACTCGCCGAGATTGAGCATATGAGCCGCCCCGCCTCCGAAAGTGAACTCTTTCGTCACCACGTTAAGAGCCACTCCGAGAACGGCGCAGTTGGTGGTGATCAGGGGAAGGAATATTCCGAGAGCCTGATAGAGGGAGGGGCTGATTTTCTTCAGCACGATCTCGACCATCTGGACCAAAGAGGCGATCACGAGGATGAAAGCTATCGTCTGGAGGAACTCAAGTCCGAAAACGACGAGCAGATACTTGTTGATCAGATAAGTTACCAGTGTGGCGAGGGTAATCACGAAGACCACGGCGCCAGACATGCCTGTGGCCGTGGACACCTTGTTGGAGACCCCGATGAAAGGACATGTGCCCAGGAACTGGGCAAGCATTATGTTATTGACGAATATCGCCGATATTATGATGAGGAAATATTCCATAACTTAGCTTTTTTTCGCGATTTTGTTGAAAAGGACCATCAGGTAGCCAAGCGCTATGAAAGCGCCGGGAGCCATGACAAACACCAGGATGCCATCTCCGGAGATGAACTTCCATCCGAAAGCGGAACCGCTGCCGAGAATCTCGAGGACAAGTCCAAGGATCGTCAGGCTCATCGTGAATCCGAAACCGATTCCGAGCCCGTCCAAAGCCGAATCCACTATGCCGTTCTTGCAGGCGAAAGCCTCGGCCCGGCCGAGCACGATGCAGTTCACGACGATGAGCGGGATGAAAAGGCCCAGGGTCTTGTACATTCCCGGAGTATAAGCCTGCATGGCGAACTGGAGAATGGTCACGAAAGTGGCGATCACGACGATGTAGACCGGGATGTGGACCTTGTCAGGCACCACCGGGGCGATCGCGGAGATCACGATGTTGGAGAGCACAAGGACAAACAGCGTCGCGAGTCCCATGCTCATGCCGTTGACAGCGGATGTGGTTGTGGCCAGAGTCGGGCACAATCCGAGGAGAAGCACGAAGGTAGGGTTCTCCTTGAAGAAACCCTTGGTGAATACATTTAGCTTTCTATTGCTCATAACCTATTCTCCTTTAATGGTTTTAAAAGCCTCGACAGCATTCTTCACAGCCAGGGAATACGCCCTTGAGGTGATCGTGGAGGCGGTGATGGCGTCCACGTCACCTCCGTCTTTCTTGACAGAGAGAATCTTCGATGAAGGGTCAAACCCCTTGAACTGCGAATAGAAGTGCTCGTCCGTGGTACACTTGGCCCCGAGACCGGGAGTCTCGGTGTGGGACAGGACAGACGTGTTGTAAACCTTTCCGTCCGGGGTGATTCCTACCATGAGAGTCAACGGGCCGCCGAAACCGACTGTGGTTGACTTGATGGCATAGGCCTTGACCTCCGTGCCAGAGGTGCTTACATAATACTCAGAAGCCTGGCCTCCGACCGTAATAGGCTTAGCCTCGGACAGCTCACCTCCCTCAGGAAGGACGGCTCCGATGGAAGCCTTCAATATATCGGCGTTGGCCTTGGCGATCGGTTCAGCGGTCAGGACATACATCCCGCCCAACAAAGCTGAGCAGACAAGGCAGACAGCCGTGAGGCACAAGGCCATATTTGTCAGATTGGATTTTGCCGCCATATTCTATGCCCTCCCGTATTTTTTCTGATGGAACCAGTTATTCAAAAGGGGAACTGTCGAGTTCATGATGAGGATAGCGAAGCTGACACCCTCGGGATAAGAGCCGAAATACCTGATCATCAATGTAATGAAGCCGATCCCGACTCCAAAGACAATCCCTCCCTTCACGCTCATCGGACTTGTCACATAGTCGGTCGCCATGAAGCAGGATCCCAGAAGGAGACCACCGGTGAGAAGGTTGAACAAAGGATCCGTGAACTGGGCGGGATTGGCGAGAGAGAAGACGCAGGAGACAGCCGCCACAGTCCCGAGGATCGAGAGAGTGATCCAAGGCTTGATCACCTTGCGGACCACCAGGTAGATGAAACCGGCCAGAATGGCGATCGCGCAGGCCTCTCCAGCTGATCCACCGATATTGGCGAACAACATCTGTGAGTATGAATACCCGTGACTGGCCATAAGGTCGGAGACCGAGGCGCCCTGCATCAGACCCTCCTTGATGGCTCCAAGGGGAGTGGCGCCGGAGACGGCATCCACACCGAACAGGCCCTGGGGAATCTCCCAATGGGTCATGTAGGTCGGGAAGGAGACAAGGAGGAAGACTCGGCCGACAAGAGCCGGATTGAAAATGTTCTGCCCGAGGCCGCCGAAGGTCATCTTGGCGACTCCGACAGCGACCAGCGCTCCAAGGAAAACCACCCACCAGGGGGTCGTCGGAGGCAGGTTCAGGGCCAGGAGGAGTCCCGTGACGGCGGCTGACCAGTCACCGATTGTGGAGGCCTTCTTCAGGCAATATCTTGTGATGAGGTATTCGATCGCCACGCACGACAGCACGCTCACCGCCAGGACGAGCAACTCCTTCCATCCGTAGAAAACCACGGAGACGATCACCGCCGGCAACAAGGCGATCACGACATCCCGCATCAAGACCGTGGTAGTGGTCTTCGAGTGCAGGTGCGGATTAGGTGAAACCAATATTTTGTCCATACGATTATTATTTTGCTGTTGGTGAGCTTGCCGTAGCCTTGGCGGCCGCGGCGCGGGCTCTCATAATACCCATGACTTGACCCCTGGCCTGACTGATCGCGTCCAGCAGCGGAATCCCGGCGGGACAGGAATATAGGCAGCAACCGCACATTATACAGTCTTGGGCGGCATTGGCCTCAAGGGCATCCGTGTCACCAGCCTTGTAGAGGCGGTTAAGGAGGAAGGGTTCAAGACCCATAGGGCAAGCATCGGCGCATTTGCCGCAGCGGATGCAGTTGCTCTCCGGCATCCTCTTGGTCTGTTCCTTGGTGAGGAACAGCAGCCCGCCCGTTCCTTTCATCGTGGCGGCCTCGAGATTGGCGATAGCCTTTCCCATCATAGGGCCACCGCTGATGACCTTGGCGGCGGACTCGGGGACTCCTCCAAGATAATCAATGACATAGTTCAGCGGTGTGCCCACCCTCACGACCAGGTTGGCCTGCTTGGGGAAGCACTCTCCGGTAACGGTAACGGAGTTGTCGATCAAAGGCTTGTTCTTCTGGACGGCCTCATAGACGGCGAGCGCGGTGCAGACATTGTCCACGACGGCGCCCACATCGATAGGCAACCCACCAGAACGGACCTGACGGTGCATCACAGCGTCAATGAGCTGTTTCTCACCACCTTCCGGATATTTCTTCATCAACGGTAGAACCTCGATCCCCGAATATTCAGGGCCCTTCGACTTGAGAGACTCCACCACTTTGGTGATATGCCCGATAGCCTCAGGCTTGTTGTCCTCAATCGCTATGGTCGCCTTCCCGACCCCGAGGGCTTTCTTGATGATGGCGGTACCGACCACGACCTGCTCCCCTTTCTCGAGAAGGGTACGGAAGTCGGAGGTGAGGTAAGGCTCACACTCGCAACCGTTGATTATCAACATCTCACAGGTTTTCCCCGGAGGCGGGCTCAATTTGACATGGGTCGGGAAAGTGGCGCCACCGAGACCCACTACACCACCGAGCTTGATCTTCTCGATGATCGCCTTGGGATCATCGGGGATAGCGGTGACGAGGGTGTCGGAACGGTCAATGCTCTCAATCCACTCGTCACCCTCGACGGCGATCTCGACCACCATCTGGTTGTTGCCCGACAGGTCTTTCCTCGGCCCGATGGATTTGACCGTGCCGGAGACCGACGAATGGATGTACGCCGACATGAAAGCGCCCGGCTCAGCTATCACCTGGCCGACTTTCACCTTGTCGCCGACCGCCACGACCGGCTTGGCCGGGGCGCCGATATGCTGCGACAGGGCGATGTACACCGTGGGCGCTATAGGGAGATACTCCAGCTTACAATCCCTGGAGATTTTCGCGTCATTCGGATGGACGCCTCCGATTGAGAATGTCCTTCTAGCCATTGCTTTCCTCCTTTTTAATATCTTCGGCTTCCTTTGCGGCGGCCGCTGCCGCGGCGGCGGCCTCCCTCGCCTTCTTCTGGCGCTCCTGGATCCTCGCCTTCACGGCCTCCTTGTCAAGAGGCTTGGGGAAATTGACCCCGTGGATGGCTCCTGTAGGGCACATGGCCTCGCACTCACGGCAAAGCTTACACTTCCCGAAATCAATATAAGCGACATTGTTCTCCAGCGTGATCGCGTCGTGGGTACATGTCTTGAAACATATCCCGCAACCGATACAAGCGTTGGCGCACGCCTTCTTGACGAAGGGACCTTTATCCTTGTTGACGCAGGAGACAAACTCCCTCATGCCGCGCGGTCCCTTCTTCCTGAGCTCGATGATCGCTTTGGGGCAGGCCTTCACGCAAGAGCCGCAAGCGGTGCATTTCTCCTCATCCACCACTGGAAGCCCCGTCTGAGGATCCATCGAGAGCGCCCCGAACTGGCACGCCGCCACGCAGTCCCCGCAGCCAAGGCAGCCGTAGGAGCAACCGGTGTCGCCCGAGTAAAGCGAGGCCTTGACCTTGCAGGAGAGAGACCCGTCGTACTCATTGGTCCTCGGCCTGGCGGAGCAAGTGCCGTTACAACGGACCACTGCCACCATCGGGGCTTTCTCCTTGACCTCATAGCCGAGAATCCCGGCCACCTTTTTCATCGTCTCATTGCCTCCAACCGGACAATAGTGATTGTCCAGATTGGACGCTTTCACCGCGGAATCAGCGAAAGCGTGGCAACCGGCGAAACCGCAGCCACCGCAATTCGCCCCGGGCATGGCCTTCTCAACCAGCTCGACGCGAGGATCCTCCTCAACCTTGAAGCGCTGGGCCACAAGATAGAGGGTCAACGCGAGCAGCAAGCCGAGACCTGAGATGATCGCGATGGTCCAAATAATAGTCGTTGTCATAAATATTGTATGTGATTTATCTTCTCCTGATATAAAACTCGTATCCTCCGGCGAGACGGTCCCGACAAAGGAACAAAACAAGGTAGTAAGCGGCGACACCGACAATGGACAATCCGCCGGTGGCGAGCTCGCCTAAACCAAATTTAGGCAAAGATAATATTAAAATCAGTAATATCAGCGCGGGAATCGCGTAAGAAAGGAGAACAGCCTTCATTCCGGCCTTCCGGGCGAGACAGACTTCCACCTCCTGGCCGATCTCAAAGCCGGAGTTTCCCCTCAAAGGGACATCAACGATCTTTTTCTTGGATTCCGAGACGCCGCAAAGCCCGGCGGCGTGACAAGAGGCGCAGGCCGATTCGGAGACGATCTCCACGCTGACGGACCCTTTGTCCGCGGCGACAATCCTGCCTTTATGGGAAACAGCCTCAGCCATCACTCAACTACACTTGTAAAAGGGTGCTTGAGGCCGGAGGCATCATAAAGGCGGCCCCGAACCTGCCCAATCTTCAAAGGCGCCACGAAGTAAACGGGAATCCTGTTACTGTCGTCCGTAAGCCAGGCGTAAAGATCGCTCTCCCCGTCGAAAGTCTCCCCCTTAGGCATCTCAAAACCGAATTTGTGGCACCTCACCACGCCTTTCCCGGACACCTTGCGGTTCTCAACCCCATAATACCTGAAATATATGTTCCTGATATGGTGGTCACAAGCGTATGTCATCGGATAACGTCCCCCGGCCTTGAGTTTGGAAGCGTCCATGTTGCGGATGAGGAAAAGCATGGTGGCTATGTCGTAGGTACACTCATCCTTCGGCAGCTCGACCGTGAACTCCCCCTTCCGCGAATTGTTTATCACCGCCTCGATATGGTCCTGCTTGTAGGTGTACAGGTTGGTGCACCAATATCCGCCTTCCTTGCAGTCCCTTGTGAATCTCATAGGCTGGAAACCATCGCAGGTGAACCAGCAATCGAAGTCCTCCCTCAACTTGAAAACCTGCTCATAGACTTTTTGGGTCTTCCCTTTCAAAGATCCGTGATAGCAGCTTTTTCCGTTGAACACCGTAGAGTCAAGCCTCAAAGTGGCCTGGGCGACATCAGCATTGATGAGTCCCCACTTATAATGGATGGTAAACACAAGCTTCTCCCCGCCCTTGAACGCGAGATCAGTTGTGTTCACATTGACAGGAAGGCACTTCTTGTTATCGGCGGCGCCCAGTGTGACGCAGGCGGCGAGAAGTGTCGCCACAGCCGTGATAGAAAGTCTGGCGAGTCTCATCAGAAATCAGGGTTTTGATCGAACTCACTGTTCATTGCAGATTCCGTGCCCAGTGATTCCGCCTGGGCTGTGAGAGAATCACCAGGCTCCACAAAACGGACTTGCTCAGCCTTGAAAAGCATGTCTATGTCGCACACTTCACCATTGCGATGCTTGGCAATTATGATCTGGGTGGTCTCCTTCCCGTCAGGTGTCTCGCCGAGACCCACATAATCCGGGCGGTGGATGAATATGACCATATCGGCATCCTGCTCGATCGAGCCGGACTCGCGCAGATCCGAGAGCTGCGGTTTGCCGGTGCCGCCAGTCCTCTGGACAGCGTTACGGGACAGCTGCGACAAGGCTATGATGGGGACATTCAATTCCTTGGCCGTGGCTTTCAGGGTCCTGGAGATGGCCGCCACCTCCTGCTCGCGGAGACCGCGGAGTTCCACCGGCCCCTGCATAAGCTGAAGGTAGTCCACAATCACCAGGCGCACATCCTTGGACTTGACAAGCCTCTTGACCTTGGTCCTGAACTCCATCAGAGGGATGCTCGGGGTGTCGTCGATATACAAAGGAGCCTTGGAGAGGGCGGCCAGCCTTGTCTCTAGCTGCTGCCAGTCCCATGGATCCAGCTTGGTCCCGCCTTTGAGCTTGTCGGCCGGCAAGCCGGACTCTGTGGTCATGAGCCTCATCACAAGCTGGAGGGCAGACATCTCGAGGGAGAACACCGCGACCGGCATGTTATGGTCTACAGCGGCGTTCCTGGCGAGATTCAGAGCGAAAGCCGTCTTTCCCACCGAGGGTCTGGCCGCCAGGATGACGAGATCGGACTTCTGCCACCCGCGGGTGACCCTGTCCAGGGAGGGAAAGCCGGAAGGCACACCACTCAAACCGCTGATATTCTGGTTCTTCTCGATCTCGCGCATAGCGTCGTTGATGATCGACCCCACCTCCTGGACATCCTTCTTCAAATTGTTCTGGATGGCATTGTAGACCTTGGTCTGGGCCTCATCGATCAGCTGGTCAACCTTGACGGAGTCGTCATACGAGTCTCTCAATATCTCATAAGAGGCAGTGATGAGATCCCTCTGGATGCCTTTTTGCTTGAGTATCTTGACATAATACTCTATATGCGCCGCCGCGCCCACTTTCTCTGACAAGCCAGCCAACACCACAGGGCCGCCGACGGCCTCCAGATTGCCTTTCTCCCGCAGCTTGGCGCTGACCGTCACAATATCCACCGAGGTATGCTCATTCACGAGCTCCGACATGGCCTCGTAAATCATCCTGTGACGCGGGGCATAGAAGCATGAGGGAGAAAGCTCCTCAAGCGCCATGTCGACGGATGAGGGCTCTATCAGCATAGCCCCGAGGACAGCCTCTTCGACTTCAAGGGCTTGAGGCGGTTTGTTCCCCATCTCAAGCCCGATAGTGTCCAGGTTGACTGCCTGGGCCTTTCTCCTTGAGGATTTTCCAGGCTGGTCAGGCATATCTTGAAAAGTCTATTCGAAATCCGGATTGACGATGATCCTGCCGCAATGCTCGCAGATGATAAGCTTCTTGTTCGAGGCTATCTCGACAATGCGCTGCGGAGTGATGGTGCTGAAGCAACCGCCGCAGGAGTCCCCATTGTACACAGACACCACGGCCAGGTGGTTATGGACGCTCGCGCGGATACGGTCGTACGCGCTCATGGTCCTGGGATCGATCTTGGAGGCGCACTCGTCCCTCTTCGCCTTGAGGACAGCCTCCTCCTTGGAAGTGGACTCCACGATCGTGGAGAGTTCCTCTTTCTTGGCCTTGAGATCCTCGCTCCTCACAGAGATATAGTCCTTGAGATTCTCCTGCTCCTCCTTCCTTTCCATGATGGCAGTCCTGGTGTCGTTGATGGTCTTCTGCGCGATTTGGCGAAGAAGTCCCTGATTCTCAATCTCTTTGTTGATGGAATCGTACTCACGGCTATTGGAGATGTCATCGAGCTGCCTCTGATACTTCTCGATCTGGAGGTCGCAGTCGACAATATTCTGCTTGTTCTCGGCGATAGTCTGGTTGTAGGCGTCAATCACCGCGGCACCCTGGGCAAGGCGTGCCTTGAGGTCGGCCACCTCGTTCTCAAGAGCCTCGACCTCAGAAGGTAGCTCGCCGCGAAGCTGGACGATCTTGTCGATCGCAGAGTCTGCCTCCTGAAGCGCGTATAGCGTCTTGAGTTTCTCCTCGACGCTGATCTCGGAGTCGGCGAAATTCTTCTGCAGGGAAACGAAGGTCTCCCTCTGGTCTATCGGTGTCTCGACTTTCTTGATTTTCTTGGTTGCCATAGTAGCTGTGAAATCTGACTAAAAATAAAAAACCGGATTGCTCGCCCTTAGCTTCTCGCTGGTACGGACTGCAAAGGTAGGAAATTTTTTCCTTAACAGAGAAAATAAAACATGGCAAATTTCCACTTCCCCCTCGAAATGGCCTATATCAATGACCATAAATCCTTTAGGAGTGAAGAAACGGTGATAGGATATGTCTCCGCAAAGATAGGCCTGCGCTCCCGAGTCCATGGCCTTCCCGATCAGCGAGGACCCGGAGCCGCCACACATCGCGACCCTTCTCACAGGGACATCGACCGGGCGGGAACAACGGGCCACCGGCACTTCCAGACGGTCTTTCACAAACTTCACGAACTCCCTTGCCTCCATTGGCCGCGGAAGGTCTCCAACAGCTCCAAGGCCGACCCCCTCCGCCTCTTCGTCGAGAACGGCAATGTCCTTGAGCCCCAGGCGTCTGGCCATAGTGCCGCTCACCCCGTCCAAGACCTTGTCCGCGGTGGTGTGAGCCGCGTACACGGCTATTCCGGAAGACACGGCCTTTATCACAGCCGCCCCGGTAGGGTCGTCCGGGGAAATCCTCTTAAGAGCGCCGAAGATCAGCGGATGGTGGGTCAGGATCATATCCATACCGAGCGCTACAGCCTCATCCACCAGCTCCGGAGTACAGTCAAAGCCGATCAGCACGCCATGGACCTCCTGTTCCTCAGACCCCACAAGAAGACCGCTGTTGTCCCAGCTCTCCTGAATCGAGAGAGGCGCGAAATCCTCTATGGCAGCGGTTATGTCCTTGACCCTCATAGTGACTTCTTTACCTCCAGCAGCTGGGAGCGGATCTCTTTCAGGCTGTCCAAGGCCTTGACCCTCCCCTCTATCTTTTTCCTGTCGGCCGACAGCTTCTTCGAGGCTCCCTCGAGCGTGAGACCCTGCTCCTTGACAAGGAGATGGATCTGCTTGAGGCAGTCCAGGTCCTCGACGGTGTAGAGCCTGTTGCCCTTGGCGTTCCTCTTAGGTTTTATGTACTTCGGGAAAGAATTGGACCAGAACCTCACAAGGGACGTGCTCTCCCCGAGAAGATCCGATACCTCACCGATAGTGTAATATAATTTTTCCATATCCGTTTTTAATATTAATCCATTGACTGACCGGTATTGGATGACATGACCAGCATCCCGATATAATCGTCCGGCGTGGCCGAGGCGAACATGTGGTTCAAAGGATCGAGACGAGCCGAATCCTTCAGCACCTCGTAGTGGAGATGGGGGGCGAAAGAGTTGCCCGACATCCCAACCTGGCCTATCTGTCTGCCTCTCAAGACCTTCTGTCCTTTGCTCACCCGTGTGTTCTCAAGATGGGCGTAACGAGTCACATAACCGTTGCCGTGATCAATCGCGACGACGTTGCCCAGACCCTTGGAGGAATGGTCGACATACTTCACGACTCCGTCGGCCGCCGCGTAGACGGGTTCTCCTTGCTGTGAGATCAGATCGAGTCCCCAATGATCCGAGGGAACCTTATAGAAAGGGTTGATCCTCCTGCCGACCGTGGCTCCTGTCCTGGCATAAGAGAAGTCGCCCAGAGGGTTGGACAGGGGCGGAAGGGACTTGACTCCACCGCTGTCAAGGACGGCCATCACCCTGGCGAGATTGGCCTCGACACGAGAGGAAGCCCTCTCCATCAGATCAAGTTTCTTCCCGACATATTCGATAATATCCTTGTCCTCCACCGTGTCGATTGACGAGAGGAGACCATCTGAATAAATCCCCCCCAGCTCCGGAGAATCGGAGTTGAACAACTGGCGGTATATCTCACTGTCCTTTTCTCTCAACCCGTCCAGCACATCCGAGAGAAGGTTCTCCTTCTGGACCATCTCCCCGTAAGTCTGCTCGTACACCTGGATCTCCCGCTTGAGCTTGCGCTCGGAGTCTGTGCTCACCACAAAAGAGAAGACAATGTAATACACGACGGCGAGCGAGACGGTGACAAGGAAATACCTCAATATCTTCCAGATAACCGCCCAGAGCGGACGGGTCACCTCGCGGAACTCCATCCGGCTCTTGTCAAACACGTATTTTCCCTTACCCGCCATAGACAATCACCTGCGAGTCACACTGAAAGAGCGCCTTTGGGGAGCGTCGTCCTTATCGCGGCTCCGGCTCTCCACCATGTCGACATACTCCTGCCTGGACATAGAGAGATCGAAATAATTCATCGGGTTGACCCGCTCGCCCTTATAAAAGACCTCATAATGGAGATGGGGCCCGCTCGCCCTCCCGGACTGGCCGCTCTCCCCGATCTTGTCTCCGCGCCGGATCTTCATGCCCTCGATCACCGAGATAGTGTTCAGATGGGCATAACGGGTCTTGTAGCCGAAGCCGTGGTCGATGTCGACACAGTTGCCATATCCGAAGAAATCGAACGCCACCGCGTCGACAACCCCGTCTCCGGTGGCGAACACAGGATTGCCCGGCTTCATCGCCAGGTCCACTCCGGTGTGGAGCTTGGAGTTGCCTGTGAAAGGATCCGTCCTGTAGCCGAACTGGCTGGTGAGGGTATATCTTGACGGGTCCGGGATTATCGGCGGGACGGCAGGTATGCAGGACACCATGTCCCCGGCCCTCTTCGACACCTCGGCCACCTCGTCGAAAGACTTGCTCTGGACATAGGTCATCCTGGTGATCCGATCCAGACGGGACAGGGTGTTTTTCAGACTATTCGAGGACTCTAGCCCATCCAGGCGCGAGTATCTGTCGACCCCGCCGATCCCGGCGGTTCTCACGGACATCGGGATCTCGCTCATCCCGTAGATTGACCTGTAGATGTCGTCATCCCTTATCCTCAACTCATCCAGGACGCCCTCATAACGGTCGAGCCTGGAGTTCATCAGCGAGATCCTGGCATCCCAACGCGCTTTCTCCGCCTTGAGCAGCGCGGTTTTGGGGAGATCCATCCCCAGGACGGACGTGAACGCCCACAGATAAAGTACCGACAGCGCCAAGCTGCCGGCCAGAAGAAGGAGCCACTTCAAAAGCTTTGATCTTAAGGACGCTTCCTTGATCTCGTAGAGGAGTGTCTCCGGGTTGAGAATGTATTTTCTCATAGCCGCGAATATACCTTTTTTTGCTATAAATCGCTAAAAATGTTATAATTTTGCCATTTCCGTGCCAAACAATAACGGATCAGAGATGAACACAGCGAAAGAGATAAGACAAAGGTTCCTGGATTTCTTTGAGTCCAAGGGACATACAGTGGTGCCATCGGCCCCTATGGTCATCAAGAATGACCCTACCCTCATGTTCACAAACGCTGGCATGAACCAATTCAAGGACATATTCCTGGGCAACTCCGCCCCCAAGTCCAGAAGGGCGACAGACTCCCAGAAATGTCTCCGGGTCAGCGGCAAGCACAACGACCTCGAGGCGGTCGGGCACGACGGCCGCCACCACACGATGTTCGAGATGCTCGGCAACTGGAGTTTCGGAGACTATTTCAAAGAGGAGGCCATCGCGTGGGCCTGGGAGCTCCTGACCGAGGTCTACAAGATCGACAAAGCCAAGCTCTACGCCACTGTCTTCGAAGGTTCGGCGGAGGACGGGACCGGGATGGACTCCGAGGCGCTTGAGGCGTGGAGAAAACATCTTCCCGAAGACCATATCATATTCGGGAACAAGCATGACAATTTCTGGGAGATGGGCGACACGGGTCCGTGCGGCCCGTCGAGCGAGATACACATCGACCTCAGGACTGACGAGGAGATAGCGAAGGTACCCGGCAGGGAGATGGTCAACACCGACAACGACCAGGTCATCGAGATCTGGAACCTCGTTTTCATGCAATACAACCGCAAGGCTGACGGGTCGCTCGAGCCCCTCCCCGCAAAGAACATCGACACCGGAATGGGTTTCGAGAGGCTTTGCATGGTGCTCCAGGGCAAGACCAGCAACTACGACACCGACGTCTTCTCCGGGATGATCCACAAGATTGAGGAGATCTCCGGCCACCAATACCACGAGAGTCCGAAGACAGAGGTGGCCATGAGGGTGATCGCCGACCACATCAGGGCCATAGCCTTCTCCATAGCGGACGGGCAGCTCCCCTCCAATGTCAAGGCGGGATACGTGATCAGGAGGATCCTCAGGAGAGCCGTGCGGTATGGCTACACCTTCCTCGGATTCGGGGAACCATTCCTCTGCTCCCTTGTTCCCCAGCTCATCGAGGATATGGGCGAGGCCTATCCTGAGCTTGGGAAGCAGCGCGCGCTGATCCAGAGCGTCATCCGGGAGGAGGAGCTTTCTTTCCTGCGCACCCTGGACAGGGGCATCAGGATGATGGACGACTACATGGCCAGGAACTCCGGCACAAAGACTATCCCCGGAGTGGACGCGTTCATCCTCTACGACACCTACGGCTTCCCGATCGACCTGACAGGCCTGATCGCCGCCGAGAACGGCTACACCGTGGACATGGAAGGGTTCAACGCCGAGCTCCAGAAACAAAAGGAGAGGGCGCGCAACGCCACGGCCAACGAGTTCGGAGACTGGACCGTATTCGCCGACGGGGAGGAAGAGGTGTTCCTTGGATATGACAACCTTGAGCTCGAAGGGGTCAGGCTGCTAAAACACCGCGCTGTCAAGCAGAAGAACAAGACCATGATCCAGCTGGTCTTCGACCGTACCCCGTTCTACGC
>JAFVED010000221.1 GCA_017478125.1 Bacteroidales bacterium
AGATGCGGATCGTGAACCATCACACATCCAGGATGAGGCATCTTGGGGTCAACCTCCATCTGAAAAGAAGGATCGATTGAGTCAAGGAGCTGATGGAGGAATATGACAATGTGGTCGTCACCACCGGAGGGTACAGAGGGCCGGCCAAAGCCGGCCATGACGAGACCGGGGATCTCTTCGAAGGTCTTGACATAGAGATAGTTCCCCCTGTTCCTTCCCTATTCACATTCAACCTTCCGTCAAGTCCTGTCAGGGACCTGATGGGGACAGTCGTGGAGAATGCCTCCGTTTCGCTGGCAGGTACAAAGTTCAAGGCTGCCGGCCCCCTCCTGATCACCCACTGGGGCATGAGCGGCCCTGCCGTACTGAAACTCTCATCCTATGCGGCCAGGTATCTGGCCGAGAGTCGTTACGACGCCACCCTGCTCGTTAACTGGCTTGGTGGAAAAGATCTCGATTCCGTCCGTTCCGGACTTCAGCGGACCGCCGTCAAGAATCCTCTCCGGCAAGTCTCCAACTCGCGTCCCGAGGAAATCCCATCAAGACTCTGGACCTACCTTGTCACCAAAAGCAAGGTCCGCGAAGACGCGCGGTGGGCCGAGATTGGCCCAAAGGGCATCAACCGGCTCGCCGAGAGCCTTTCCAATGACTCTTACCACATCAAGGGTCAAAGCCGGTTCAAGGAGGAGTTCGTGACCTGCGGAGGTGTGGCATTGTCGAACATTAACAACAAGACCTTGGAGTGCGTCAAACATCCAGGACTTTATTTCGCTGGAGAAGTACTTGATATTGACGCTATTACAGGAGGGTTCAACCTGCAGGCCGCCTGGTCAACCGGATTTCTTGTCGCTGATAGCATCTCTCGAAAAGACAACAAGGATTAACAAGATTATTGCTTATCTTTGTAGGCTTTAATCCAATCGATGAAAAAAGGATCGAAAGACCAACTCCTCGGCCTGATCAGGGACGGGCAGCAGATGACTCTTGGCCAGCAGATACACCTGGCCCTGGTGCTTAGTCTCCCCGCCATCCTGGCCCAGACATCATCCATGTTGATGCAGTACATCGACACCGGAATGGTCGGACGGCTAGGCGCCAATCCTTCCGCCTCAATCGGATTGATCTCCACCAGCACTTGGATTCTCGGAGGCTTCACGGCGGGAGCATGCTCCGGATTCTCGGTCCAAGTCGCGCACCTGTGCGGAGCCAAAGACTTCTCAGGAGCCAGGAAAGTGCTGCGGGAGGGATTGACTTCGGTGCTGATTCTCAGTTTCTTCCTTGCCGCGATAGGCATAGCGCTGAGCGGTCCCCTGCCTGGATGGCTGGGCGGAAGTCCAGAAATCATCAAGGACGCCTCAACATATTTCCTCATCTATTCCGCCTTTATTCCGGTAGGAGCGGTAGGCTGGGCGGCCAGCGCGATGCTCCAGGCAAGCGGAAACATGAAAGTCCCGAGCATCATGTACACCGCCATGTGCGCTTTGGATGTGTTGTTCTCCTATATATTCAGATTCTAATGCGGCATGGGAGTGGCCGGTGCCGTTCTCGGTACCGGACTCGCGGAACTTGTGTCCTCCGGTGTCTC
>JAFVED010000222.1 GCA_017478125.1 Bacteroidales bacterium
CATCATCTTCGGCCAGCTGGTGGTCTATTTCGTCAATTACCTGATTATCCGCTCACACGCCAATGACCCCGCGGTCGTGGAGTGGACCAACCAAGTCGGCTGGAGGGTCATGTTCCTCTCTGAGGCTGTCCCGGCGGGACTCTTCGCTTTGCTGATCTTGCTTGTTCCCGAGACACCGCGTTACCTCGCTCTCAGCGGCAAGGACGACAAGGCTCTCGCCGTGCTCTCCAACATCAATGGGGAGGCGAAGGCCCGCGAGATACTCTCTGAGATCAAGGAGACCGCCGCTGAGAAGAAGGAGAGGCTTCTTGCCTACGGTTTCATGGTGGTTTTCATCGGTTGCATGCTTAGCGTGTTCCAGCAGGTGATCGGAATAAACGCGGTCCTGTATTTCGCTCCCAGGATTTTCGAGTCAATGGGAGTCTCGAACAATATGCTTTTCACCGTGATCATGGGTGTGATCAACATCAGTTTCACCCTGGTGGCCGTTTCCACGGTCGAGAAGATCGGCAGGAAGCCTCTTCTGATCACTGGCTCTCTCGGAATGGCTCTGGGCGCCCTCGGAGTGGCTCTCAGTAATGTCGTGAGCCTTCCGGCCGTGATCCCTGTGATCAGCATCATGCTCTACAGCGCCTGCTTCATGTTCAGCTGGGGACCTATCTGCTGGGTCTACATAGCCGAACTCTTCCCGAACACTATCCGCTCGGAGGCCACCGCCATCGCTGTGGCGTTCCAGTGGATATTCAACTTCTTGGTCTCCAGTACTTTCGTGCCGATGTACAACTGGAGCCACTTCTTCGCTTATGCCCTTTACGGGGTGATCTGCCTTGTCGCCGCCGCCTTCGTCTGGAAGCTGGTTCCCGAGACAAAAGGCAAGACGCTGGAGGACATGACCGCGTTTTGGAGACAAACCATGAAGTGATTTGAGAGACAGCAACATCATATCGGCTCTGGGCAACTTCCATAAGGTCGACCTGGAGGACATCCGCCACTTTTTCGGGGCGGATGTCCCTTCACATATCCGCAAGAGTGAGTTTGTCAAGAGGCTTGGGGCCTTCCTGGTCGAAAGGCCTGAGGAATGGCTCCGGAACATGCTGGAGAGGGATCTGAGGCTGCTCGACACGCTTGTGCAGGCCGGACCCGAGGTGCCGGTCTCGCTCGAGTATCCTGACTATCCCACAGTTCTGGAGACGGTGGGGCTGCTTAGAACCGATGTGTCCAATGAGGACTTCAAAGAGATATGGGTCCCCAAGGAGGTCTATGACATAGTGGCTCCCCACATCGCCGCTGTTCTCTCTGAGAGGGAAGCGGACGGGACATTCGAGATGGAGAGGGCGGCCTTCGGCTATCTCAACCTCTATGGGGTCATGACTGTGGACGAGTTTTACGAGAAGATGCTCGACTACAACGAGTGGGCTGGAAGATGGGATGTGGAGTCTTTCACAAGGTATCTGGCCGGGAGCCCCGTTTTCAAGCTTTGCAGGATAGACCTGGATGGGGAGCCATGCGTGGCCGCTCCGGGTATCTATGAGCCGTCCAAGATAGTGGAAGCCAGGAGTAACTATCCCGATATGGGCGGTTTCCGTGAATTCACCCCGGAGCAGGCGGTGGAGGCCGGGACTGGATCGCCGGAGTTCGTGTTCGGACTTGGGTCCGAAGAGGGGAAGGATCTTGTGGAAATGCTTGTCAACCTTGGATATGCCGGGAAGGAACTCGTCCTGGAGGAACACGATATCTGGATGAACTCCCAAATGATCTGGGGAGATGACGCCACGGAGGCGATTTTCGGGTGTGTCTCAGACCGGCAGGATGAGATAGACACATTTGAGGGCTACAACGCTTGTATGGAGATCGTGGCCGCCTATGCCAACAGCCTTCCGAAATGGCTTTTGAAAGGGTATTCATCCAATGAGGCCAACTGCTTGAAAGTCATCCTCCAAAGTGAGGATGAGCCGGCTATGGACCTGATACGTAAGAATCCCTATATGAGTCTATATGTGCCTCCCGTACAGGCCGGTGAGCCCTGCCCGTGCGGCAGCGGCCTGTCGTACCGCCTGTGTCACGGACGCAATCTTAGCTAGGAATTATTGTCAAGAAGCTCGGGGCGCAAGAGCCTGGTGCGTTCCAACGCCTGCTCGTCTTGCCAGGCGTGGATAAGCTTCGGGTTGCCGCTGAGCAAGACCTCCGGTACCTTCCAGCCTTTGTAATCCGCCGGCCGTGTGTAGACAGGCGGGGACAGCAGCCCGTCCTGGAAACTGTCGCTGAGCGCAGAAGTCTCGTCGGTCAGGGCTCCCGGAAGGAGCCTCACGATCGAGTCGGCCAGAAGAGCCGCCGGGATCTCGCCTCCGCTGACAACATAGTCTCCGACTGAGATCTCCCTGGTGACAAGATGTTCCCTGATCCGGTGGTCCACGCCTTTATAGTGGCCGCAGAGGATGATGAGATTCTCTTTCATGGATAGCTCGTTGGACATCCCTTGGGTCAGTCTCTCTCCGTCCGGGGACATGTAGATCACCTCGTCATATTCCCTCCCGGACTTGAGCTCCGAGATCATCTTGTCCACCGGCTCCACCATCATCACCATGCCGGGGTCGCCTCCGTAAGAGTAATCATCGACTTTCGCCCTCGGGCCGAGGCCGTATTTCCGGAGGTTGTGGACATGGATCTCAACAATGCCTTTTTTTATGGCTCTGCCCACGATGGAGTACCCCAGGGGGCTTTCCAGAAGCTCAGGTACCACGGTCAAGATGTCGATGCGCATACAATAAAATTTTTCCTTTCGCGAAAATAACTTTTTTAATTGTTTTTTTTAGGTATATTTGTAAAATGCTTATTATGGCATAGATGTGTAACTCTAAATTATTGAAGTATGAGTGAAGAGAATATTCCTGAGGTAAACAAGACCCCAGATGTAGAGGAAGAGCCCAAGGGCGCCTTTAAGGAATTGGTCGAGAGTGTCTCCGAGCTTGCCGCCAAGGCCGGCGAGATCGTCGGGGACGCGGTGAAAACTGTGGCCGAAGAGGTCAAGGAGACCGCTGTCGAGGCTTATCAGTCTGTGAAAGAGACCGTTCTTGGAGAGGACGAGAAAGTTGAGGGTGAGGAGACAGTCGAGGAAGAGGAGAAGGTTGAGGAGGTCGATCTCGGCAGTTTGACGTTGGCCGAGCTGTCTGACAGGTTTGACAAGCTTTCGCAGGACGATAACAGGATGAGAAGATACAAGGAGGCCGAGGCGATCAAGTCGGCTTTCTATAAGAGGCTTTCCAAGGAGAAGGCCGAGGCGGGACTTGGCTCAAAAGTCGATGAGCCTTCTTCCCGTGAGGATGTGATCGAGGAAGTGGCTCCGGTCCCGAAGGTCGAGGAGGTCAAAGACAATCCTTTCGAGGCCATTGAGACGGCCTTCAAGGGTGTCTATGCCAATTACAAGAGGGAGCGCGCCGAGTACAACCGCCAGCAGGATGCCCAGAGGGAGGATAACTTCGCGGCCAAGCAGGCTGTGATAGAGGATCTCAGGAATCTCGTTGAGAAGCAGGAGGATGTGAGTTCCACTTTCCCCGCGTTCCGTGAGCTCCAGAACCGCTGGAGGGAGATCGGTCCTGTTCCGGCCACCAAGTTCCGCGACCTGAATGACACTTATCAATACTATGTCGAGAAGTTCTACGACATGGTCAAGATCAACCGGGATCTCCGCGACCTGGACTTCAAGAAGAATCTTGAGGCGAAACAGGAGTTCTGCGAGGCCGCCGAGAAGCTTGCCGCGGACGAGAATGTTGTCGAGGCTTTCCGTGAGCTCCAGAAGCTCCACGAGCAGTGGAAAGAGTACGGCCCGGTGGCCAAGGAATACCGCGAGTCTATCTGGGACCGTTTCAAGGCCGCCACAGCCGTGATCAACAAGAGATACCAGGCTCATTTCGAGGGCCAGAAGGAGAAGCAGCAGGAGAATCTCGAAGAGAAGACCAGGCTCTGCGAGCAGGTTGAGGCCATCGCTGAGAAGGAGGTCAAGTCTTCCGGCGAGTGGAACCAGCTGTCCTCTGAGATCGAGGAGATCCAGAAGAAGTGGAGGACTATCGGGTTCGCCACCAAGAAAGAGAACCAGAAGATTTATGATCGCTTCCGCGCCGCCTGCGACAAGTTCTTCGCCCGCAAGAGGGAGTATTATTCCCAGTTCAAGGACTCGATGAACGAGAATATGGAGAAGAAACTCTCCATCATCGAGAGGGCTGAGGCGCTCAAGGACAGCAAGGAGTGGAAGAAGACCACCGAGGCTATCATCGCTCTCCAGAAGGAATGGAAGGAGATCGGTGCCGTGCCTCGCAAGAAGTCCGAGCAGCTCTGGAAGAGATTCCGCGCCGCCTGCGACGAGTTCTTCGCTGAGCGCGACAAGAACGCCAAGCCTGAGAACGACTACTATGGCAATCTCCGCGCCAAGAAGGCTTTGATTGACGAGATAGTCGCCTATGAGTCCAAGGATGCCGGGGCTGACCAGGCTGCCGCCCAAGAGTTCGCCGAGAGGTGGAGGAATATAGGTTTTGTCCCATACAAAGAGAAGGAAAGTGTCCAGAAAGCCTATTCTGATGCCCTTCGGGCCAAGTTCCCGGATTATTCGCCTAGAGGCGGCAGGGGAGTTGGCCGCGGTCCGGTCTCCGTCAGGAAACCCGTCAGTGAGAAGGATCGTCTTGTGCAGGAATACAACAAGCTCCAGCAGGACATCGTCACTTACGAGAACAATATCGGTTTCTTCTCCGCGTCCAAGAATTCCGAGCCTCTTATCCAGCAGATGCGGGAGCGCATAGACGCTGCCAAGCGGGAGCTCAAGGAGCTTGAGGCGAAGATCATCAAGGCTCAGGAAGGGGAGGAAGAGAAGTAAGGGATGGACAAGAACTCGATCACAGGTTTGATCCTGATGGGATTGCTCCTGTTCGGATTTACCTTTTACCAGAACAAACAGTTCCAGAAGCAGCAGGCATATCAGGCCCAGCTTGACTCTATCGCGGCCGTAGAGCGCTTCAGGGCTGACTCCGCGGCGGCCGCTGATGCTTTGAGGGACACCTCCGTTCTCGCGGATCCGACCCTTCGTCAAGCCCATGGGACGGAGCTCACCGGGGGACCGGTCTACAAGGACTCCCTGCTTGATGCCGCCCACGCCGGCGAGGGTGAGATAATAACCCTGTCCAACGACAAGTTCGAGGTCGCGTTCACCACCAAGGGAGCGCAGCCTTATTCCGCCAGGCTGAAGGATTACAAGACTTATGGAGGAGATGATCTCTTCCTGTTCAAGCCTGGCGCCAGCCAGCTCGGTATCCAGGTCTATGCCGGGGAGATGATCAACACCTCTGGTTTCAATTTCTCTGTCGCCGAGAGGACGGACACATCCCTGGTGATGCGTCTTCCTTTCTCGGGAGGAGGATACATCGAGCAGAGGTATTCGGTCAGGAAAGGGGAGTACATGGTCTATAACTCTTTGTCATTCATAGGGATGGAGACCGTTATTCCTAAGAATGTCTTCTCCTTCGACCTTGATTGTGTCATGACCCTTCCCAGGATGGAGAAGGGTTACAAGAACGAGTCGCAGTATTCCAAGCTGAATTGGTACTTCTCCGGAGAGAAGAAGCCGGTCGACATTGGCAGGGCCCGTTCCGCCAGCAAGCGGGTCGACAACAAGATCGCCTGGTTCGCCTTCCAGCAGCAGTTCTTCTCAGCGATATTCAGGGCTCCTAAAGAATACACCTCGGCTGAGTTTGACATCAATTTCGCCTCTGAGGATGACCCGGATCACAACCTTATGACATGCCAGGCCCGTATGAGGGCAGATTTCCAGCCAGGCCAGCATGAGACCGTGATCCCTTTTGAGTATTATTTCGGCCCCAACCATTACAAGACCCTGAAGGGGTACGGCCAAAAGTTCGAGAAGATCATCCCTTTGGGTGGTAATGTGGTCGGTCTGTTCACGAAATACGTGATCATCCCGATTTTCGACCTCTTACGCAAGTTCATCTCCAACTTCGGGATCATCATATTGATAATGACCTTGATTATCAAGCTGGTTGTCCTTCCTTTCGCCTTCAAGTCATACTCCTCGTCGGCGAAGATGCAGGCCATCAAGCCTGAGATCGACAAGCTTAACGCGAAGTATCCCAAGCAGGAGGACGCCATGAAGAAGCAGCAGGCCCAGATGGATCTTTACAAGCGCGCCGGCATCAGTCCCATGGGGGGCTGTCTGCCGATGCTCCTGCAGTTCCCGATCCTGTGGGCGATGTTCCGCTTCTTCCCGGCCTCCATTGAGCTGCGCCAGCAGCCTTTCCTTTGGGCCGAGGACTTGAGCGCATACGACTCCATCGTCAATTTCGGAACGCGGATCCCGTTGCTGGGGGACCATATCTCATTGTTTGCCCTCCTGATGGCTGTGTCGATGTTCTTCTACTCAAAGCTCACCACGGCTTCGCAGCCTGGAAGCGACGACCCGCAGATGGCCTCCATGAGATTCATGAGCGTCTGGATGATGCCGATCATGATGTATTTCATCTGTAACAGCCTGTCGTCCGGTTTGAGTTATTACTACCTGCTCTCCAACCTCATCACGATGCTGGAAACCTGGATCATCAAGAAGTGGTTTGTCCATCCGGAGGAGATCCAGGCCAAGCTGAAGGCCAGTGAGGGCAAGAAACAGCCTAAGAGCAAATGGCAGCAGAGGCTTGAGGAGGCCCAGAAAATGCAGGCCCAGATGCAGAGGGAGCAAGCTAAGAAAAATGGTAGAAGATAATCTCAAGAAAGTGTTGATGGAACTGCCGCCGGAAGTCAAGCTGGTGGCAGTTTCTAAATTTCATCCAGTTGGTGAGATAATGGAGGCCTACAACGCCGGCCAGAGGCGTTTCGGTGAGAACAGGCCACAGGAGTTCGCCTCAAAAGCGGCCTCACTTCCCGGAGATATAGAGTGGCACTTTATCGGCCATCTGCAGACTAACAAGCTGAAACTTGTCCTGCCGTATGCTTCGCTTGTGGAATCGATTGATTCATCGCGGCTTCTCGACGCTGTCGAGAAATGGTGCGCCGATCACGGCAAGGTCATGGACGTTCTCCTGGAGCTCCATCTCGGGGCGGAGGAGACAAAGGGCGGTTTCACAGAAGAGGAGATCGCAGACATTCTGTCCCGGTCCCGGGGCGGAGCCGAATATTCCCACGTGCGATTCCGCGGTTTGATGGGTATGGCCACCAATACCCTCGACCCTTCTGTTGTCGAGGCCGATTTCGCCCGTATCGAGTCCTTTAAAAAAAGCCTGGAAGAGCGATTCTCTCTTCCAGGCTTCACTGAGCTGTCTATCGGTATGTCCCACGATTGGCCTGTCGCTGTCCGGCACGGAGCCACAATTGTCCGGATCGGAACGGCTATTTTCGGCCCGCGGGTGTATTGACCGGTGTTGTCTCAATACTACTCGAGAGTGCCGTTCTCGGCGGCCTCGATCATCTTCTGGTTGGCTGAGATGAAGATCTCGACACGGCGGTTCTGGGCCCTTCCTTCCTTGGTGCTGTTGTCAGCGACAGGCATTGAGTAGGATTTTCCCTCAGTGGTCATACGAGAAGAGGAGATGCCGCAGTTCTTAAGGTAGTTGGCGACGCTCTGGGCCCTCTCGTTGGAAAGCTTCTCATTGACGGCGTCGGAACCTGTGTTGTCCGTGTGGCCATAGATGGTGATGTCTGTGTCGACCATATCAGACATCTTGCTGGCGAACTGGCTGAGCTCGTTCTTGGAAGCCTGCTTGAGATCTGACTTGTTTGTGTCGAAAAGGATGCCGCTGTTGAAGGTCACCTTGATGGCCTCGAGTCCGTTGGCGTCCTCGACAGTCTCAATCTGGGCGTTCTCGAGAGCGGCGAGTTCCTCGGCCTTCTTGTCCATCTTCTTTCCGATGACGGCACCGGCTCCGGCACCGACGGCTGTTCCGATGGCGGCGCCGATGGCGGCACCCTTGCCATCCTTACCGATGATAGCACCAAGTCCGGCACCGATAGCGGCACCAGCGCCTGATCCGATCAAAGTA
>JAFVED010000223.1 GCA_017478125.1 Bacteroidales bacterium
CTGCCGTAGCAAGCCCATACCGCATGTGGCTTCCCGTCAAAACACCAGACCTTGTAATCAACAGGGGATCTGGTCAGCTCATCGTTGTCAGGAGGCACGAATCCCTCGGCGATAACCAGAGGTTTGATCTTGTTGTAATACAGCTCACCGTGATAATAGCCGAACCTCTTCCTCAAATCTTTCGCGAGGGCCGAGCGGACAGCTTCCGGGTCAAAGCCCTTTTCCTTGTCGATCAGATGGGTGGAACCGCTGTCGTGGTTGCACTTGATGGCAAATTTATCCGGAAGCGAGTCGAAGTCAATATCTTCCGCTTTTTTCCAGACTCCCAGAAGAGGAATCAGGATCTCCCCAAGCCCCTTGGATTCCACATATTCGCGGACCCTGTACTTGTCGGCGCACAGAGTCCACATGGAGGTATCGGAGAAGCACATCAGCCACTGGATCTTCTCATTGATGTCCCGGGGATGCTCCCAGTCCACCTTGTATCCTTTCCACTTTAACCACTCCCTGTCCACCACGAAGGAGTGGAAGTGGTCGAGCATGAAATGCTGCCAAAGCCAGTGTATTTTTTTGAGAGCTCCCATGGTCAATGGTCATGAGCCTTTCCAATCACTTTCAAAACAGCGTCCATGATAAACGATTTCTCACCTTCTGTCAAGACGAACAGATAGGACAATCCGCCCAGAATTCCGGTGCTGGTCAAAGTCACAAGGACAAGCCTCAAAAAGGAGCTGTCCATCACCTCGGTGACCAAGAAAGCGGAGCAGGACGCGACAAGGGTGACCGCTATTATCGGAAGCAACACGCCCAGAAGGAAATCCTTGAGCGGAAAGCCTTCCTGCACTTTACAGAAAGCCAGGCAGACCACGGCGACGATGGTCTCGAGAATGACCATGACCCAGTAGGAGACCTGGGGAGGGAACCCTTTCTCGAACAGGATCCAAATCGCCAGGAACGAGGAGATCCTGATGAGACCGACGACGAGACAATAGGCCTTTATCTTGCCGGAGGAGATGATCAGCTGCCGGGGGGAGTTCAGGCCGAGGTCGACGACTATGCAGACAAGCGCGATCCTCACGAACATCACCGTATACTCAGGAACGTCCTTCAGCCACAACCCGAGCAGGTAGTCGCACTCGATGATGATCGGGACAGCCAACGCTATGAGCATCAGCGAGGCGATCTTTACCCCTTTCCTGACAAGATCGAAGGTGTATTCCTTGTTGCCCTCCGCGTATGACTTAGTCAGCTGGGGGTTAAGGGCGCTCAAGAAATTGAGGGCGAAAGGCCTGACTGTGGCCTCGACCTGGCCCGTCACTCCGCGGGCGGCATTGACCAGAACCCCGAAATATTTATTAACCAACAGGTTGACCCCACTGCCCACAAACACCGTGGCGCTTGTGCTGAAGAAATTCCAGCCGATGAATCCGGACATGTCTTTCGCGACCTTCCTGTCAAACACCAGCCTGCCCCTCACCTCCGGGAAATGTCGGACACAGTAGGAGCTGTAGGTGAACCTCACGATCAGGGAGACCATGAGCATCAACATCGCGTAAGTCTTGAGCTTGTCGAAGGAAGACACCATCAGGGAGATGGCCACGAGGAGTTTCAGAAGAGCCTCAAGGATGCTGATGAAAGCGAAAGCGGACATCTTCTCATGCGCCACGATAACAGCGTTATATGGCGCGCTCAGAAGGTTGACAGCCATGATCGCCAGGGAACAGTGGAGAACCCAGCGCGCCGCGCCAAGCCTTCCGGGAGGAATGACCATCCGGTTGTTGAGCCACCATAGTCCGGCGGTCTCGACCAGGACACCTATCAGCAGACAGAGGAAAAGCTGCAGGATGACACTCGAGGAGAAGACCCTGTGGACATTATCCGGATCCCCCTCGCCGAGGGAAAAGGTCAGAAACCGCATTATCGCCGCGGAGACGGCTCCAGACATCAAGGAGCAGAAGGCGATGACGCCCCCAACCGCGTTGAAAGTCCCGTAGTCGGCCTCTCCCAAAGTCTGGAGGATGATCCTCGAGGTGAAGAGCCCGATAAAAATCATGAGAAACATCCGGAAAAACAACATGATCGTGTTCCCGGCTATCCTCTTGTTTTTTTCGTAGTTGGTCTCCGCCATCCTATCCGTTACCTAAAGTCTTGCCAATCACTTCCGAGAGAGTCTCCGTCCACTTGTCCCAAG
>JAFVED010000224.1 GCA_017478125.1 Bacteroidales bacterium
GCATAAGTCGCCTCGAATGACTTCAGCACCTGGTCCACAAGGATCACCATCATGGCGACCACCGCCAGCTGGACGATGATCCTGACACGGCTGGGAATGGTGTTCCTGAGCAGCGAGAGGATAAGGCTGGATATTCCTGTGACGACAATCACTGAGAGAGCCATCACGAGCGCTCCCTTCATCGTGACCGTGACGGCCAGCGAGGAGCAGATACCGAGGACAAGGACGGTGATGGGGTTGCCCTTGAAGATCGGATTGAGTATTGTTTCTTTCAATTTAGCGTCCATCGTTAATCCTCCTTGGTTTGATTGTCGCCGCAGCACGACATGGTCTCTTGGCTGGAACTGCCGCCGCAGCACGACATGGTCTCTTGGCTGGAACTGCCGCCGCAGCATGACATGGTCTCTTGGCTGGAACTGCCGCCGCAGCAGCTGTCACCGCCGGGGACGGCTCCTCCGAAGTAGGCGGCGTAGGCTCCGAGCCAAGTGTCGATCGCGGCGTCAAGGCCGTTGGAAGTCATTGTGGCACCGGTGATCGCGTCGATCTTGTTGTCGATGACAGAGGTGCCGTCAGCGTTCTTCGGGGCTCCGCCCTTCACGATGTCGAAAACATTCGAGGTGGTGAAGTCGGCCTTCTCGCCGACGAACTCCGCCTGGAAGGCCGGGTCGTCCTTGATCTTGGCTCCCAGACCGGCGGTCTCGCTCTCATGGTCGAAATAAGCTCCCTTGATGGTGTTGGAGTTAGGCTCAAAGGCGATATAACCCCATACAGGACCCCAAAGGCCGGCGCCGTAGACAGGGACTACTGTCACTCCGTTCTTGAATATGAACACTGGAAGCTCGGGGCTGCCGGCTCCCTTGATGTTGTAGTTCTGCTTCTTGAGCTGCTTGGGCGAATAAACCTCCTTGAGATCGATGTCGGAGATCTTCTTACCGTCGGTCCCGACGGTGAACGCCTGGTCGATTTCCTCGGCGTACTTCGCCAGCACGGCCGTGTTGCCAATCTTCTGGAGCTCGGCCTTGGTCGCGAACTGGGCGGCCGTCATCATCTGGGAGATGGTGTCGGCCTTCTCATTGGCCTCCTGCCTCGATTTGAGGGCCTGGGAGACGATTGCCAGGATCGCCGCCACGAGCGTCACTATGACGGTCGTGTAGATAACTGTGTATATGTTACTGTTGGTATTCATATCCTTTGGTCATTAAGCGATCGAGACTTTCTTGGCCCTTCTCTTCGTGGCGCTTGAGGTGACACAGTGGTCGATGAGAGGAGCGAAGGTGTTCATAAGCAGGATGGCGAGCATCATACCCTCGGCGTAACCGGGGTTGAAGAGTCTCACCGTGATGCAGAGCGCTCCGACGAGGAATCCGTAGATCCACTTGCCGGTCTCGGTCTGGGCCGAGGTGACGGGGTCGGTGGCCATGAAGACAGTTCCGAAAGCGAAACCACCCATGACGAGCTGGGTGTAGGCGGGTACGTCGGTGGCTCCGAAAGCGGTTCCGAGCCAGCCCACGAAGAGTGCTCCGGCGACGGATGAGACCATGACCTTCCAGCTGGCGACTCCGGTCCAGAGCAGGATGAACGCGCCGATCAGGATAGCGATCACGGAAGTTTCACCGACAGATCCGGGCACTGTTCCGGCGAACATGTTCCAGAAACTGTATCCGGCGCCTGTGATAGCGTCCATCCCCTCGGACATATAAGAGAGGGGAGTGGCTCCGGTGATGGCGTCGGCTCCGCAGCGGCGGGCGATCCAGACCTGGGATCCGGACATCGAGCTCGGATAGGAGAAGAACAGGAACGCGCGTGCCAGCAGGGCGGGGTTAAGGAAATTCATTCCGGTTCCGCCGAAGACTTCCTTTCCGAATATGACCGCGAATGCCACCGCGAGAGCGAGCATCCAAAGCGGGACGTCCACAGGGACGATCAGGGGGATGAGCATTCCTGAGACGAGGTAACCCTCGTTGACTTCCTCTCCCTTGATCTGGGCGCTGGTGAACTCGATCCCGAGACCTACGATGTAAGAGACTAAATATAGAGGTATGACCTTCCAAAGGCCCCAGAAGAACTGGTTCCAGAAGCCAGGGAGGTCATGCAGGAGCTGGTCGTGCTGGTAACCCGCGTTCCACATGCCGAAGAGGGCGGCGGGCACGAGCGCGATCACCACGATGATCATGACTCGCTTGATGTCGATGGAATCCCGCACGTGAGAGCCCTTGGCCGTGACCGTGGCGGGAACCCGGAGGAAGGTGTCAAAGGCATCCCATGTGGAATGCAGCCACCCTAATTTGCCGCCTTTCTCAAAAAGGCCGGGTTTTACTGTATTTTCTTCCATAGTAATCGCCTTTTTATGCCATTTCCTTGATCATGAGGTCGATACCATCCTGGATGATGGCCTGGATGTCGTTCTTGGAGGGATCCACAAACTCGCACAGGGCCAGATCCTCAGGAAGGACCTCGTAAATACCGAATTGTTCCATCTTGTCGATGTCGCCCGCGAGGCAGGCCTTGATAAGATAGACCGGAAATATATCCATAGGAAGCACCTTGCCGTAGACATCGGAGCAGACGAATGCCCTCACGCCGCCATGGGTGTTGGTGTCCATGTTGTACTTTTTCTTGGGAAGCATCCAGGAAAAATAGGCCATCGATGAGCTGAACTGGTTGAACCTGAGCGGGTTCGCCCATCCTAAGAGCTCTCTGTCGCGGCCTTCCTTGACCAGAGTCACCTGGTTGTCGAAGAAGCCCAGGCAACCGTCTTTCCCGACGTTCTCGCCGGAGAGGACGTCACCGCTGATGAACCTTGTCTCGACGGAAGGGTCGAAGCATCCCTCCAGGGCGCTCATCGGGGTGCCGGGAAGGGCGGTGACATAACCGGTCTTGAGGGCGGCAGGTCCTGTGACGGCGACCTTGCGGCAAAGGTCAAGCTTGCCTCCAAGGAAAAGCTTGCCGATGGCGGCAAGCGAGAGAAGGCTCAAAGTCCACACGGTCTCACCCTTCATGATGGGGGAGATGTGGCTGATCTGCACGCCGACATTCCCGGCCGGATGCTTCTTGGAGGTCACGGTGTGGACCGTGGCGTCCTTCAGCCCGGCGAAAAGGGATGTCTCACTGTTGACGCAGACATGGACCCTGGCGATCTTAGACATGGCGGTCACGCCAGCCTGGATGGCCTGGATGTCGTCCTTGAACACGAACTCTGAGTCAGCCGCGAGAGGGGCCGTGGAGAACGCAGAGACGAAAACAGCCTTAGGGGTCAGCCCAGGGTTGGCTATGACACCATAAGGCCTCTGGATAATGGATGGCCACAAACCGCTCTTGAGAAGGCTCTCCTTGACGTCCCCGGCATCGAGACCCTTGGGATCCTTGGCTCCGAAATCGACAGCCTCGTCTCCCTCGGCCTCGATAAGGACCGCCAGAAGTTTCCTCTTCTCGCCCCTGACAATCTCTGTGACATTTCCGCTCACCGGAGATGTCAGCAGGATGTCGGGGCTCTGTTTGTCTGCCAAAACAGGTGATCCCGCGAGTACCTTGTCGCCTTCTTTCACCAGAAGCCGAGGGGAGAAACCCTTGAAGTCGGTGGGTTTGACAGCCACAACGTCAGGCGCGATCGTTCTCATTGTCTCAAGGGCCGCTTCTCCGCTGATCGGGATGTTGAGCCCTTTCTTCAACACGATGTTGTTTGACATTATTGTTAAATGATATTAAGTTGATAGTATTTTCAGCTTACAATCTGCAAATGTACTCATTTTTCGGGAAAAAATCCGTATTTTCGTCCCATTATGGAAAAC
>JAFVED010000225.1 GCA_017478125.1 Bacteroidales bacterium
GGGCTTGAGACGCTTCCCGACAAGGTTTTCGCCCAGGACATCCTCCACCCCGGCTGCTACTTCATCCTCGAGCACGGCGACGAGCATTCCTTCACCACCCACCCCCGCTTCAAGAAAGAGAAACGCTACGGCCGGGTGCATTTCACGTTCTTTGAATAATACTATTATTTCCTGGAATGTGTGGCTCTGTCACCTTGAGCATGAGCGGGTCTGACGGGAGGCTTCTTTGGCTGTATTGGTAATCAACAGGTTATGGAAAATGATTCGGCAGACCCTGCCACTTTTGGGAGGGTCTGCCGAATCGTGTTTTGTATGTCGCTTATTATGAGATACTTGCAAGAACCTTAATGCCAGGCCGTGTGTGTCGACAGGTGTCTGACAGATCCTTCGCTTCGCTCAGGATGACACTACTTCCCGAGGTTGCCGAGGATGGAGCGGGTGATCTCGCGGGTGATGGTCCTGGTGGCGGCGCTGGTGGCGTTCTTCACGACTTTGCCGGCGTTGTCCTTGGTCGTGGTCTTGGACTTCTTGCCGGTCACCTTGTTGGACACCTCGGTTCCTATCGCTGTGGCGGCTGTGGCGGTGACGGCTGTGATCACGGCTTTGACCACTTTGCTCATTATCCCGTTCTTCTTGGTTTCTCCCGCGGGAACTTTAGCGGCTTTGGTGGTCTTCCCGCCCTTCTTGTCTACGGCCTCTTTCGCCTCCTCGGCTTCCTTGAGCTGCCGCTCTTTCTCGGCCATCAGGACCTCGAAGGCGCTTTCCCTCTCGACGAGTTTGTCGTATTTCCCGTAGATCTTCGAGCGTTTGATGATCTGGTCCCTCTCGCTCTCGCTGATCGCGCCGATCTGGCTGAGCGGGAAAAGGATATTGGCCTTCTCCACAACGCTGGGGGCGCCTTTCTCGTCGAGGAAGGAGACAAGGGCCTCTCCGGTCTCAAGGTTGGTGATGGCCTCGTAGGTGTTGAAAGTGGGGTTGGTCCTGAATGTGTCGGCCGCGACCTGGACAGCCTTCTGGTCTCTCGGGGTGAAGGCGCGCAGGGCGTGCTGGACCCTGTTTCCGAGCTGTCCGAGGATGGTGTCGGGAATGTCGGTGGGGCTCTGGGTCACGAAATAGACCCCGACTCCTTTGCTTCGGATAAGGCGCACCACCTGCTCGATCTTGTCGACAAGGGCTTTGGAAGTGCCGTCGAACAGCATGTGGGCCTCGTCGAAGAAGAAGATGAGTTTGGGAAGATCCATGTCACCGACCTCTGGAAGGGTGACATAAAGCTCTGAGAGCAGCCAGAGAAGGAAGGTGGAGTAGAGCTTCGGTTTGAGCATCAGCTTGTCGGCTGCGAGAACGCTCATGACTCCCTTGCCGCCCTCGGTGGCGAGGAGGTCATAGATGTCGAATGAGGGCTGGCCGAAGAACTTGTCGGCACCGTCGTTCTCAAGGGTCAGGAGCGCCCTCTGGATCGCTCCGACAGACGCGGGGGCGATATTCCCGTACAGCTGGGAGTATTCGGAGGCGTGCTCGGAGATGAAGGTGAGGCATGAGCGCAGGTCCTTGATGTCGTCAAGGAGAAGGCCTCTCTCATCAGCTATCCTGAACAGGATGTTGAGGACACCTTCCTGGGTGTCGTTCAGGCCGAGGATGCGGGTGAGAAGCTGGGGACCCATCTGGGAGATTGTGCACCTCATCGGGTGGCCCTGCTCGCCGAACACGTCGTAGAAACGCACCGGGCAGCTTTGGAACTGTGGGTTCTCAATCCCGAACTCAGGCATCCTCTTCTCGATGAAGCCGCTGGACTTGCCGGTCTGGGATATTCCGGAGAGGTCTCCTTTCATGTCGGCCATGAAGCAAGGCACGCCGGCCTGGCAGAAGCTCTCGGCCATGACCTGGAGGGTGACTGTCTTTCCGGTTCCGGTGGCTCCGGCCACGAGACCGTGCCTGTTGGCCATCTTCCCGATGATTGAGAGCGGCCCGTTTTCGCAGTGGGCTATCCAAAGCCCTTTGGTGGAGTCGTACATGATTATCTTTTTGGTTATTTGTTTTCTTTTTCGGTAGCCATTGTCCTCATTTTCCAAATGCTGAGGGCAGCGGCGGAGACGGCGAAGGTGATCAGCCCGATCCACGGAGCCGCGTCGGCATTGACCCTGAAACCTACCTTGTCAACGAGGATGAAAGTGAGGCTCACAGCCGTCATGAAACATGCCGGGATCCCGGTGATAAGGTAGGAGGCTCCTTTCTTTCTGGTCAGCAGATAGGCCGTGGCGGCCCACAGGGAGAACACGGCAAGAGTCTGGTTGGCCCAGCCGAAATATCTCCAGATCGTGTTGAAACCGTTGGAGTCGGCGATGTTGAACCAGAGCAGAAGGCCGGTGACGATGAACAGGGGGATGCAGATAAGCAGCCTGTTGCGGACGGGCTTCTGGTCGAATTTGAGGAAATCGGCTATGATGAGCCTTGTGCTGCGCAGGGCGGTGTCTCCGCTTGTTATAGGGGCGGCGACCACTCCGAGGATGGCCAGAACGCCTCCGAGGATTCCCAGCCAGGTTTTGGAGACAGTCGTCACGACTGTGGGGGCGGCGGCGGTAAGGTCGGAGCCACATTCCGCCGCGCCACCGTCGAAGAAGAAGTATGACGAGACGGCTGCCCAAACCAGGGCTACGAGTCCTTCGGTGATCATCGATCCGTAGAACACGGGTCGTCCAAGCTTCTCGTCTTTGAGGCACCGGGCCATCAGGGGACTCTGGGTGGCGTGGAATCCTGAGATCGCCCCGCAGGCTATGGTGATGAAAAGGCAAGGGAATATAGGCTGGCCGGTGAGGCCGATAGAAGGACCGCGGTTTGAGAGCCCGTCCCATATCTCCGGTATTGAAGGCCACTTTACGAAAAGACCCACCATCAATGCCAAAGCCATGAATATCAGGGCGAAAGCGAAGAGCGGGTAGACTTTGCCTATGATCTTGTCGATCGGCAGCATGGTGGCGATGAAATAGTAGGCGAATATCACTCCCACCCAGATCATCATCGAGGTGGACGACCCGTCGCCGGCCATGTCCCCGAGGATGATCGCCGGGCTGTACACGAA
>JAFVED010000226.1 GCA_017478125.1 Bacteroidales bacterium
AGCCGGGGTGGAGGATGTCCTGGGCGAAAACCTTGTCGGGAAGCGTCTCAAGCCCTTCAAGGGCGTAAGGAGGGTCGGCGAATATGATGTCGAACTTCTCCCTGCACAGCGGAAGGAAGTCGAACACGTTGTCCCTGACCATGGTGACATTGTCGAGCCCGAGCCTCTCGGCCTCCTTTTTTATAAAAGAAGCGTTCTCCCTGGCCATCTCAACCGAATACACCCTGGCCGCGCCCCTGGAGGCGAATTCGAAAGCCACGGCTCCGGTACCTCCGAACAAGTCAAGAACCTTCAGATCCTCGAACTCATATTCATTGTTCAGGACATTGAACAGGCCTTCCCGGGCGAAATCGGTCGTGGGACGGGCCTTGTAGCCTGCGGGAGGGTTTATGGCCTTGCCTTTCAGGCGACCTCCGATGATCCTCATAGAACCTCGACTGACTTGAAATAACGGTACAGGGACATTTCTTCCTCCGCAGACAAGGCTGTCCTGAAATGGATCGAGGAGACCTCGGGATTGAGCTGGAGTCTCTTGACAGCCATGAACAGGAAGTATTCCGCCGTCGTGAAATCGGCTGCCTGGAAAGTGTTGGCCAGCAAGAGTTTGTCTCCCTGGGCGATGGCGAGGGAGAGGACTCCGTCGCCGTAAGACGCGACTATCTTGTTGTGTTCCGTGACAGAGGAAAGACTCTTCAGGACGTGGTATAGCTCCGGAAGGAGATCCTTCGCTTCGCCCTTCGACAGGCTCAGGGTAGGCTTACGGATGACAGGTTCATCAGCGCCGTCAGGATCGGGGATCTGGGGAGAAAGAGAATACACCAGTTCGGCGGACAATTCCGGCAAACTGATGTACTCAACTTTGTCTTCCTGGTCGAGAATGACCGTCCGCGACAACATCTCCCGGACAGAGGCCGGGTCAAAAAACGCGGAGGGGACCAACGCTACCTTGGAAGTGTGACGTGACATGCACGAGACTACTCCCAGTTACCGGCGTTGTTGTTCGGGGCTGTGACGCTTCCTACCTGAAGACCCTCATACTGGCCGAGATCCTCACGCTCGGCGATAAGGTTGACGACAAGCTGGTGGTTCAAGCCATTAAGCAGGGACTTGTATGGCATCTTGGCCTCGAAAAGAGGGACATCGACACCCGAGACCTTCTTTACGATAGCGTCCATCTCGATATCGGTGACAGCGGCGGCGCCATACTCGCCGACAGCGAAGGGGATCTTGTCAATGGTGTTGATGTTGAAATCGCTCCTGCCATTGAACAAGGTGTCCTTCACAGCGATCTTGTTCTGGATGGAGAAAACGAGATTCCTGTCGCCCTCCTGATAAAGCTTGAAGAGATCCGCGTCAGTGACCTTTCCTCTCCTGGCTTTCTTGATCTCGTTGGTGTGGGCCATGGCGAGGGAGTCATCCTTGGAGCCGATCTGCATGAGAACAACCATCTCTCCGCTGTTGTAGAACTGCTTCAGAGTGTCGAAGGACGCGGTGAAACGGTCATTGACACTCTTGAAAGCCACCTGGAGATCGCGGATATCCTTGAGCTGCTGGATGGCCACTTTCTTCCTGGCGTTGACATCCTTCTCAAACCTTACGGGTTCCATGACACCCTCATAGATCTTGTACACGAGGAACACACACAGAAGCGCGAGCAGAATGCTGAGAATCGTTTTTAGAGCCTTGTTCATTATACTAAAATTTTATGATTTACTTTCCATGAACCGACAATCTGCCAATTCTGGACAAAGTTAGAAAATTGATTTATGAAATGCAATATAATAATTGTAATATTATTCGTAATTTTGCTCCCGAGAATGGATAAGATAAAAGAACTGGACTCACTCGTGGGTTCGTCCGGACGCGTATGCGTCACAGCTCACATCCACCCGGACGGAGACGCCCTGGGCAGCGGTCTGGCCCTCGTCGGGTATTTGAGGGAATGTCGCGGCAAAGACGCGGCCCTTGTGGTTCCCGACGCCGTGCCGGAGTCCCTGCGATTTATTCTCCGGGACTTCCGGGAGGGATCTGTCTTATCCTACGACGAAGCCCCCGACATGGCCAAGGCCAGGATTGGGGACAGCGACCTTATCTTCTGCCTCGACTTTCCCTCATTCTCCCGCACCAACCCGGAGATGGAATCGCTGATGGCGGCCTCGGAAGCCCCGAAAGTCCTCATCGACCATCATCTGAACCCCGACTCCGGATCATTTTCCCTGGTGTTCTCCGAGACCGAGGTTTCCTCAACATGCGAGCTTCTGTACCTCATTCTCAAGGAGATGCCTGACATAGGCGGAGATCTTGACAGGCTGCCCAAAAGCGCCCTCGAGGCACTTATGACCGGGATGACCACAGACACCAACAATTTCGCCAACTCTGTGTACCCCGGAACAATGCGGATGGCCTCGGAACTGATCGCCGCAGGCGTGGACCGCGACAGGATCCTTTCTGACCTGTACCACAGCTACAGGGAGAACAGGTTGAGATTGATGGGATACCTCCTCTCCGAGAAGATGGTCATATCCCCCGAAGGAGCCGCGGTCATGATCCTTGACAAGGAGTGCCAGAAAAGGTTCGGTTTCAGGCAAGGCGAGAGCGAGGGTTTCGTGAACATGCCCCTGTCCGTCAGCGACATCAAAATAAGCTTGTTCCTCACGGAAGAGGACGGGAAGTTCAGGGTGTCGGTCAGGTCAAAACAAGGAGTATCCGCCAACGAGCTGGCCATGAGGTACTTCCACGGCGGGGGACACGAGAGGGCGGCCGGAGGGAAACTGTTCTTCCCCGGGGATATACCTTCGCCAGAGGATGCGGAGGCACACATATTGAAAGTGACAAGGGAGTTTTTAGCGTTATGAGAAGATTATCAGTGTTATTGACCCTGGCCGCCTCCCTTCTTATCGTCTCCTGCGACAAGAAACGGCTCGAGTCCAGCTATGACACCCAGGAGAAATACATCGAGGGGATCGTGTCGAGTCTGACCAAGAACAACCCGGACGCTACAGTTGAGAGTAATGACGGCATCGTGAGAGTAACCGTGACGCGAGGGGAAGGCGCCCCGCTTGGCGAGAACGGAGCGGTCGCCTTCTATTACGCCGGTTACTATCTCTCCGGGAACAGCCTCAGCACCTCGAGTCTTTTCGTCACCAACTACGAGACATTCGCCAATTCCGTGAGATGGTCTGTCACAGACTCCACCTCCTTCGGGATAATGACACTCCGGCTGGACGAGAGCGACATCGTGGAAGGTCTAAAGAAAGGGCTGCCAGGAGTAAAGGGAGGAGATGAGTGCTACATCCTTTTCAACGGCAGACACGGCTTCGGCAAGAAGAAAATAGCGAACATCCCCTCCAACGCCGGTCTGGCCTGGCATTTGTGGGTCAAGAGCGTCAGCGATTAACTTGAATGAGAGTTTATTTATGAGCATATTGAGAAAAAGAGTTTCACTCGCCGGCGGGATCGCCGCCGCCATACTGTCCGCGATGGCAGGCTGCGCCAAGGACAGCTCAGTCGACACCAGCGGCATTGAGAAAGAGTATCTGGAGGCCTGGATAGGCGCCAACCATCCTGGAGTGTCCGCCTCGGGACGTGGCGTCTACATCATTGGGGATGAGCCCGGCTCCGGTGCCGAGTTGACCAGCGGCGACTCATATCTTTTCATCGAGTACACCTCCACCGACCTCGAGGGAAATGTCTCCTCGACCACCTCGAAAAAGCTGTCCCAGCAGGTAGGCTCTTACAATCCCACCAACTACTACGGGGACTATATCATCATCAATGATGAGACATATACCCAGCTTGGGATTATGGACCTGCTCGACGGCATGAGGATAGGCGGGAAACGCGTGGGGGTCGTTCCCGGGTGGCTCAATGTGACATTGAATGAGTACGAGAGCAAGGCCACGGGCAGCAACACCATCTACTCCATAACTCTCAAGGACAAGACGTCGGACATCACCGCATGGGAGATAGACACACTTTCCAGATATGCCGCCATCCACATGCCCGGAATCGACTCCACGATGTTCGGTTACTACTGCAAAACCCAGAAGGAGCCCACCTCCCCCGACACATTCTCCGCGGACACGACATTCTACATCAACTACACGGGACGTATCCTTGGCGGGCAGGTTTTCGACACGACTGTGGAGGACACGGCCAAGGTCTATGGGTTCTACTCACCCACAAAGACTTACTCCCCCATAAAGGTGACACCCTCCAGCGACGGGGACTACACCAAAACGACAATTGGAGCCACCAGCTCTTCCGAAGGCTCGACAGTGGTGGACGGCTTCGCGTTCTGCCTTTCTAAATTAAGGCCGTTCGAGAAAGTCACTTGCGCTTTCTATTCCGGACTTGGTTATGGCTATTCCGGATCAGGATCCGCTATTCCGAAATTCACCCCGATCGTCTTTGACATCGAGGTAGTCGAGGAACCTTCGGATGAATGAGAGTCCTGACAGAAGGAAAGAGAACATGTCCAACCAACACCTGGCCCCTACAGAATTAGGAACAGAGAGGATCGGCAGCCTTCTGAAGAGATACGCGGTCCCTGGCATCATCGCCATGACCGCGTCTTCCCTTTATAACATGGTTGACAGCATCTTCATCGGCCACATTCCGGGAGACGGCCCGCTCGCTTTATCAGGTCTCGCGGTCACTTTCCCGCTGATGAACCTCAGCTCCGCCCTTGGAACGCTGGTCGGAGTGGGCGCGGCCACCCTCGTGTCCGTGCTTTTGGGACAACGCAACTACAAGGCGGCGAACAAAGTGCTCGCCAACGACATAAGCCTCAACTGCATCACCGGGGTCATCTTCGCGGTGGTGTGCCTCTGTTTCCTGGATCCGATCCTGACATTCTTCGGCGCCAGTCCCAACACCCTCCCCTTTGCCAGGGAATATATGGAGATCATCCTGGCCGGGAATGTGATCACCCATCTGTATTTCGGTCTCAACGCCCTGCTGCGGTCCTCAGGAAACCCCAGACTGGCGATGGGGCTGACTTTGTTCACGGTCATCTCAAACACCATTCTCGATCCCGTGTTCATCTTCGTCCTGGGTCTTGGCATACGAGGCGCCGCGATCGCCACGGTACTGTGCCAGGCGATGGCGCTTTCATACTCTCTGTGGTACTTCACCAGGAAAGACAATCTCCTGAGACTTCCGAAACGTGTTTTCGAGTTGGACTGGAGGATAGCCAAAGACTCGCTCGCCATCGGGCTGGGACCCTTCCTTATGAACTCGGCCTCCTGCATAGTCACCATGTTCATCAACCAGCAGCTCCTGAAATACGGCGGCGACCTGGCGATCGGAGCATACGGCATCGTGAACAGGATCAACTTCATGTTCGTGATGATAGTGATGGGGATGAACCAGGGGATGCAGCCGATAGCCGGTTATAACTTCGGTGCCCGGAAATACTCCAGGGTCAAGAAGGTATTCTCTTTGACAGCTTTATGGGCGACCGTGGTCTGCGTTTTCTGGTTCGTGGCCTCCGAGTTCTTCCCGAGCCTTATGGTCGGGATTTTCACCAACGACCCGATGCTCAAGGATCTGGCGGACAAGGGCCTAAGGGCCATGAATCCGGTGGTGATCCTGGTCGGGTGGCAAATGGTCTCCACTAACTTTTTCCAAAGCCTCGGGATGGTGGGCAAATCGATCTTCCTGTCCCTGAGCAGACAGCTTCTGTTCCTTGTCCCGTCAGTCTACATCTTCCCCTTGTTCTACGGAGTCCGTGGTGTCTTCTATTCTTTCCCTGCCTCTGACTTGATAGCATGTGTCACCACTTTCTTTATGATACACAGCTTGTTCCGGAAGTTCGGCAAGCTTAGTGACGGTGACGAGCCGACAATCCTTGGCAGCCATATAAAACAATAAGATCAATGGAGGAAAAGCATACTATCATCAACATCGGACGCCAGTTCGGAAGCGGTGGCAAGGAGGTGGCCGAAAGAATCGGAGCCTCGCTTGGGATAACAGTCTATGACAATGAGCTGATCACCAAAGCCGCTGAGGAGAGTGGCTTCAGCCGGGAACTGCTCCAGCGCAGCGATGAGAAAAGGAGTGTGTTCAGCTTGTTCTCCTTCTTCGGGACCGACCGCTTTGGAAGCACACGGAACTATGTGGGCAACAACGAGTTATTCAAGATTCAAAGCGATGTGATCAGGGGGATAGCCCAAAAGGGACCGGCGGTTTTTGTCGGAAGATGCTCCAACTATATCCTCCGGGACAAAACCTGCCTGGATGTTTTTGTGTCCGCCCCTGCCGAGTCAAGGATAAAGAGAGTGATGGAAAGGCTGGACGTGGATGAGGACGAGGCAAAGACCAGGATCGAGAGGCAGGACCGTACCAGGCAGACTTACTACAATTTCTTCACTTTCGGCAACTGGGGAGCAGCCTCCGACTACGACCTGTGCGTGGACTCCTCCGTCCTGGGTATCGAGGGGACCGCTGACCTTATCATAGACTTCGGAAGGAAGGCAGGCCTGATTTTTTGAGACGACAGGCTAAGATGAGGATGAATAAGAAAACGAGAATCATCGCCGCGGCCGCGCTCACTTCGCTGATCCTGGCCACGATCGCCGTGGCTTCAAGCTTCGGAAGCAAGGAAAAGACCACCACCCGCGTCCCGGTCAATCTCAATGAGACCCTGACTAACGAGGTCTCCGACACATCCGCGCTCAAGGGATTTGACCGCCAGGTCAAGGACTACATGACCTTCTGGGGGTTGAGAGGTGTCTCCCTGTCCGTCATGCGCAACGACTCCCTGCTGTATTCCAAGGGATATGGATGGGCGGACGAGAAAGAGCCGATGGAACCCGGGCACATAATGAGAATGGCCTCCGTGTCCAAGCTGATAACAGCGGTCGGGATAATGATCCTGCAGGAGAGAGGGAAGCTCACCTTGAAAGACCAGGTCTTCGGACCTGGAGGGATCCTGGACGACTCCCTCTACAACGCCGCTATCGCTGACCCCCGTTACTTGAAGATCACCGTCGAGGATCTTCTGCGCCACAAAGGAGGGTTCTCAAAAAAAGGTGGAGACCCGATGTTCTCCACCAGATGGATAATGATACAGAACCGGTGGAAGGAGGTTCCCACCAAAGAGCAGTTGACGGAGGTCCAGCTTGGACGTCAGCTGAACTTTGAGCCGGGGACATGGCAGGAATATTCCAATTTCGGCTACCTGGCCCTGTCCATGGTCATAGAGAAAGCCTCCGGAATGTCATACGAGGATTTCATCCAGGAGAACGTGCTCAGACCCGCCGGATGCGTGAATTTCAAAATCGGTGGCAACTACTACGCCGACAAACATCCTGGTGAGACTCGCTACTATGTCCAGAAGGACGACGAGCCTGTCGAGGAGTTCAACAACAGCGGGAGGAAAGTGACCAGAAGCTACGGAGGCAACAATGTCACCGGACTGCTCGGAGCGGGGGCGTGGGTCGGATCCACCCCGGAGCTTGCCCTGCTGGTCGCCTCGATAGATGGCAAGAGCGAGGTTCCGGACATCATCAGCAAGGAAAGTGTGGACGCGATGACTGAATATTTCGATCCGGACACCTATTCCCTGGGCTGGAACGACACCAAGCCCACTGGAGAATGGACCCGCACCGGAACCTTCGCCGGCACAAGCGCGCTTGTGAAATATTTCCCCGACGGAGAGTGCTGGGTCTTCATATCCAACACCAGCACCTATAAAGGCCCGGGTCTCGCGAAGTTCACTACTGAGCTGTTCGAGAAGCTCCGCTCCCGCTACTCCGACAAATTCCCCAAACGGAACCTCTTCTACGACGACAACGACTAGAGAAAGCAGTATCCCCTCCAGAACCACTGCCACCCTCGACACGTTAAGAGGGAGGGACCCTTTAGGGAGGGGCCGCGAAGCGGCGGTTCTGGAGGGGATACTGCTTTCGAAAGGCTACTTGTTGACGAACATCACCGCCTCGGCGATGGAGTTCAGCTTGGTGTCGACACTGTCGGCGCGGCTTGCGAGCACGCAAGGAGCGGTGGTACCCACAAGCATACCGGCCTGGCGGACACCAGTGGCGAGCTTGGAGTTGGTTTTCCAGAACACGTTGGCCGACTCGATATTAGGGAACAGGAGACAGTCGGCGTCACCGGCCACAGGACTGACAAGCTTCTTGATCCGCACAGACTCCTCGTCGATGGCGACATCCAGGGCGAGAGGGCCGTCTCCCACACAACCCCTGATCTGCCCGCGGTCGCACATCTTGGCCAGCTGGGCGGCCTCTACGCAAGCCGGCATAGAATCCAGCATCTGCTCAGAGGCGGCTATGAAGGCGATCTTCGGCTTCGCGATGCCGAACGACTTGGCCACACCCGCGAGATAACCGGCGATCTTGACCTTCTGGCGGAAGTCCGGAAGAGGTATGACAGCCATGTCCGAGAGGAACAGGAGCTTGTGGTAGTTCGGGTTCTCGATGACACCCACATGGCTCAGGACACCCTTGGGAGGCAGAAGTCCGGTCTCCTTGTTGAGGATGGCGCGCAGGAACTTGTCGGTGGAGCAAAGTCCTTTCATCAGGACATCCCCGTCTCCATCATGGACAAGCTGCACGGCCCTGGACACGGCCTTGAGCTCCACGGGCTCATTGACTATGTCAAAAATCCCGGTGTCGATGCCGAGCTTCCCGCAGGTCTCCGCGATCATATTCTTGTCGCCCACGAGGGTAACTTTCACGAAACCCATCTCAGAGGCCTTGGCACAAGCCTCGATCGTATGCTCATCCACGGCCCAGGCCGCGACCATTTTCTTGCAGATGCCCTTCTCTTTGAGCTCCGCGAACAAATCAGCGAATTTAGTGATCATGATTGTATGGTTATTGATTTACTCTTCAATGCTCTGGACCAGACGCATGGTGTCACGGGCGATGACCAGCTCCTCATCAGTGGTGACGAGAGCGACCTTGACCCTTGACTCAGGAAGGGAGATCACCGCGTCCACTCCCCAAGCGGTATTGGCCTCATAGTCAAAGGCGAGACCAAGATACGTGAAGTTCTCGCACACCCTGCGGCGCAGACGGCTGTTGTGTTCCCCGATTCCTCCGGTGAAGAATATCGCGTCTACTCCGTTCATCTCCGCCGCATAGGCTCCGATGTACTTGATCATCTGGAAAGACAGCATCTTCAAGGTCAGCTTGGCCTTGAAGTCCCCGCCGTTTGCCAGCTCATCCATCTCCCGGGCATCGGAAGTCTTCTGGGAGACTCCGAGGAAACCGCTTTTCTTGTTGACCAGCGTATACATCTCGTCCGGAGAGAGATTCTCCTTCTTCATGATATACAGGACAGCGTTAGGATCCACGTCCCCGCACCTGGTTCCCATGATAAGGCCCTCAAGCGGAGTGAGACCCATGGAGGTGTCGATGGACTTGCCGTTGTGGATGGCCGTGATGGAGCTTCCGTTACCAATATGGCAGGTTATGATCCTCGAGTCATTGACATCCAGCCCGACCATCATGGCACCCTTATGGGCGACAAACTGATGGCTGGTGCCGTGGGCTCCGTAACGACGGATGTGATATTTCTCATAATACTCGTAAGGAAGGCCATACATGTAGGCCTGCGGAGGCATCGTCTGATGGAAAGCGGTGTCAAACGTGACCACCTGGGGGACATTGGGAAGAACAGCCTGGCAAGCCCTGATACCAAGCAGGTGGGCCGGATTGTGGAGCGGAGCGAAATCACAGCAGAAATCTATCTTAGACAAGACCTCCTCGTCCACGATGGCGCTTCCCGAGAAGAAATCGGCACCCTGGACGATCCTGTGACCCACGGCCTCGATGTCCTCGAAAGACTTCAAGACACCATAATCCTTGTCCACAAGGGCGTCAAGAACCAGCTGCATCCCCACGGTATGATCAGGGATCGACAGGTCTTTGACGACCTTGTCCCTACCCACTGGAGTATGTTGCAGCCTTCCGGATTCAAGCCCTATCTTCTCTACTATGCCCTTGGCCATCAGGTCGTAGACGTCATCGCTTCTCATGTCAAGCAACTGGTACTTGATCGAGGAGCTTCCGCAATTGATAACAAGAATGATCATTATCCTAAAAAATATAAAGTGTAGCAGCGCGAAGATACGAAATTAATGAGTATTTTTACAAAAATTATGGACTTGGCTATGAAGGACTCGGGAGTAATCGCGGGGGTGGGGATCCCGTTCGCGGCCGGAGTCGCCGCGGGAGTTTTCCTCGCGGCGCGATTGGCGAGCGTCCCGGTCCAACTCCCCTTCCTACTGGCGCTTATACTGCCACTCGCGTCTATTTTCACTTACCGGCAGGCAGACAGCCTCCACCCTCGCCGCGGGGCTTTCGCGATGTTGTTCCTCCTCGCCGGAGTATTCTGCTCGATCAATGCCTCGATCAGTTCAGGCATACATATTCCCGGAGGTACGCTCACCCGGCTCGCGGCATCACAGGGCGAGAGACTCCGGAGCCTTATCGACTCTATCTCCTTCCCGTCCCGGACCACGGCTCCTCTTGTCAAAGCCTTGCTGACAGGAGACAGGGGCGATCTCCCGAAAGAGGTGAAAGAGGTTTTCCGGGCAAGCGGAGCCTCGCACATCCTGGCTTTGTCGGGGTTGCACCTGGGCATTCTGTACCTCATCCTCTCAAGACTCACATCACCGCTGGGAAACAGCCCCTTAGCGAGGATGGCGAGATACGCGCTGAATATCTGCGCGGCCGGCTTCTACACGATGATGACCGGAGCGGCCCCGTCCATTGTGAGGGCGTTCCTTTTCATCACCATAGGAGAGACGGCCAGACTGACAGGAAGAAGCCGCGGCGGCTCAGGGACGCTCCTCTCCGCTCTCACCATCCAGCTCGCCCTCAAACCGGATGTGATATCCTCCCTCGGATTCCAACTCTCCTATCTGGCCATCGCGGGGATTGTCGTGATCTACCCGCGTCTTGAGAAACTCTATCCCAAAGCGGACGGATTACGGGGAAAGATGGACCCGATGAGGAGAATATGGGAGAGCGCGGTCCTGTCCATCTCATGCCAGGCGTTCACCGCCCCGGTGGTATGGTACCGGTTCCACACATTCCCGAAATACTTCATTATAACCAACTTGACCGCCCTTCCACTGACAAGCGCGGTCATGGTCCTTTCGGTCGCCACGATCGCGCTGTCAGGTCTCGGAATATGCCCGGAACCTCTTTTGGTCCTGGACGACAAAGCCGTCCAACTACTGATACGCTGCCTGGAGATTATCAGCTCGCTGTGACCTGGCGTCTCGCCTTATAAGTCCTCACCCCATAGACGAACACAATGAGGAAGCAGATGAGCGGCAGGACGAAAGACACGTTGACGGCTGGATGGCCGAAGATCACCTCCCGGTCGATAATCATTCC
>JAFVED010000227.1 GCA_017478125.1 Bacteroidales bacterium
GTCGATCCTGTCATCGGGTAGGAGAGTCCTCCGGTGGCGATGATCAGTCTCGGAGCCTCAAAAGCCTCCCCGCTTGAGCAGTGGACCTCGAAGCCTGCAGATATGGATTCAACCTCCCTATCCGTCAGGAGGGTAATTCCTTGCCGCATAACGGTTTCCACTATGGTGTCCAGAACGTCGGACGCCCTGTGGGAATATGGGAACGCCCTGTCACCCCGCTCCACGACCGTCTCCAGTCCGTTCGCTTCCAGGAAGTCAATCATGTTGTCCGGGGTGAAGTTGAAAAACGCCGGCTTCACGAAGTTCGGGTTTGTGCGGATATGCTTGGAGAACTCGTTCCAGGGTTTTGTGTTCGTGAAATTGCAGCGGCCTTTACCAGTGAAAAGGATTTTCCTGCCTGGTCTCGGCATTTTCTCGAGGATGGTGATCTTGGCTCCCGGGAGCGTTTTCGCGGCACCGTACGCCGCCATCAGCCCGGCCGCTCCTCCGCCTATGATGAGAATGTCAGATTTCATATTTTTCGATTCCTTACGCGAATTTAGTCTTATCTTCCGAAAAAATCATTATATTTGTATCCCATTTCCTTGAGAAATGAAGCAAGCCACTTTAGCTCAGCGGTAGAGCAGCGCATTCGTAACGCGCAGGTCGGGAGTTCAAATCTGCCAAGTGGCTCCAATCACATTTAAATAACACTAGTCATGCTTAAGTCAAGAATCTCCCTTATAGTGATTCTTCTTGGCTTGGTGGTCGCTCCTTCCGCCAATGCCCAGAAGAGCAAGAGGACCAAGGATAATAATACCGAGCCCGCGGTGGAGTTCTCACTTCCGTCCCATGAGACGATGGACCAGAAACTTGAGCGGATGAGATGGTGGACAGACGCCCGTTTCGGCATGTTTATCCACTGGGGGCTGTATTCCATGCCTGCCCGGCACGAGTGGGTCAAGAACCGCGAGAGGTTGACCGACGCGGATTACCAGAAGTATTTCGACCATTTTGATCCGGACCTGTTCAACCCTAAAGAGTGGGCCAGGATGGCGAAGGAGGCCGGGATGAAGTACGTTGTCCTGACCTCGAAGCACCATGAGGGCTTCTGCATGTGGGACAGCAAGTACACTGATTACAAGAGTACCAACACTCCCGCGGGGCGGGACCTGATACGGGAGTTTGTCGACGCCTTCCGCGCCGAGGGTCTTAAGGTGGGGTTCTATTACTCCCTGCTCGACTGGCATCACCCTGATTATACCATTGACCGCAACCACCCGCAGAGGATCGACAATGGCACAAAGGAACAATATGACGCCTTGAACAAGGGCAAAGACATGAATGTCTATCGTCAGTATATGAAAGATCAGGTGACAGAGCTTCTGACCAACTACGGTAAGATCGACATTATCTGGTTCGACTTCTCATTCCCCGGCGAGAACGGGAAGGGGCGTGACGATTGGGATTCCGAGGGTCTGTTGAAACTCGCCAGGACCCTTCAGCCGGGCATCATAGTCGACGACAGGCTGGATCTGAAAGATGTGTGGGGAGGATGGGATATCCTTACTCCTGAGCAGCTCAAGGTCTCGGAATGTCCGACCTGGAACGGTGAGAAGGCCACCTGGGAGACATGCCAGACCTTCTCCGGATCCTGGGGGTACTACCGTGATGAGACCACTTGGAAGAGCATCCCGCAGCTCCTCGAGCTTCTGATCGAGACTGTGAGCAAGGAAGGTAACCTCCTTCTCAATGTCGGCCCGACATCCAGAGGCGAGTTCGACTACAGGGCCCAGGATCGCCTGGAGGGGATCGGCAAGTGGATGCGCGCCAACAGCAGGTCCATTTATTGCTGCACCGCTGCTCCTAAAGAGTTTGAGGCTCCCGAGCGGACGCTCCTGACCTACAACCCTGCTACCAACCGTTTGTACATCCACCTTATTGATTATCCTCTCTCAAGGCTCGCGGTCTCTTTCGCGGACAAGATCGGGTACGCCCAGTTCCTCCATGACGGCTCAGAGATCAGGTTCGACAAGGAGTTTATCTACACTCCTGTTGTGAAGCCCGATACGGAAGTTCCTGTCATTGAGGTGTTTCTGAAATGACGCTTGTAGCCTTAAAACGGACCGGCAGATGAAGAGGATGTTCACCGCTCTATTCGCCCTGGCCGTATTTCTCTTTTGGATGCTCGTGTTGCCTTATCACGTGCTTTACCAGGAGGAAATACAGATTTTCCCGTATACGTGGTCGCACCTGAGGCAGTGTCTCGCGTTCCCCGGGGGAGTGGCCTCGTATCTGGGCGAGTTCTTTGTCCAGTTCTTCCATGTCGCATGGCTTGGGGCGCTGTCGCTGGCTGTCCTGACCGCGTTGGCACAGGTCCAGAGCTGGCGTGTGGTGAGATCTGTAAAGGCGGATGCCGATAATGTCTGGTATCCCCTGAGTTTCATTCCGGCGGTCTGTTTTTGGGCGTTTCTTTGCGATGCCGGCAACCTTGTCAGCGCGCTGGTGGCTTTCTTGCTCGTATGCGAGACCGCTGTCATTGTCCGTAAGGGCAAACACGGCAAATTATGGGTGCCCGCCATCGCCTTGGCGTATTATCTCGCCGGGCCTATGGCATTCATCCTTGTCTTGGTTCCGCTTGTGGATATTTTCACCTCGGACCCAGCCAAAAGGGCCGCCAAGGTGCTGGATGCCGCCTTGGCGGCCCTTGCATGCGGCTTGGTCGCGGTTCTGTCCACAGTAGTCTTCACCCAGTATCCCGTGAAGAGTCTGCTCTGCGGAGTCGAGTATAGCCACATCCCTGGACAGTACACGGCAAGCTTCTGGACATCAGTCATTTCCCTTCCTGCGGTATTGCTTTTCTCAATGTTGCCGGGAGGAGAACGCTTAAGGAAAAAAACGAGGATTTATGTCCTTGCGGCGTTTTCCGTCGTCATTTCTCTTGCCTCATACGCTTATGTGAGGAAACATTGTTCCAGGGACCTTGAACGCGTATACGCGTACGATTACCACGCGGCTCACAGGCAATGGGACAAGATTATCGCCATGGCGGAAAAGAAGACCCCGAGGACTCCTTCCGAGGTAATATGCCTCAATCTGGCCCTGGTCATGAAAGGGGAGAGCGGAGACAGGTTGTTCGAGTTTTTCCAGTCAGGTGTCCCTGGCTTGTTCCCTAATTACGACACGTACGTGTTCCTGAAATTCACCGGTTCGGAGGCTTTGTACCAGGCCGGGCTCTTGAATATGGCTTTGCATTACTCGTTCGAGGCGTATCAGACTTTCCCCGGAGGAAGGGAGAGCGCGCGCCACATCAAACGGATGGCGGAAGTGAACATGATTAAGGGTACCGGAGATGTCGCGGAGAAGTATCTGAAAGTCCTCTCGCGTACCTTGTTCTACGGGAAATGGGCAAAGAGATACCTTCAGGATCAGTCTCTTATGTTGGAGGATGCGGTATATTCCCGTCTCGCGGGCTGCCGTAACAGCGCCCCCGACATCTTTGATGACATGTATGATTTCCCTAAGCAGGCTATCCTCAGGAGCCAGGTGGCAAAGTCCGGAAAGGCGGACGAGTCGTACCATTATCTTTTGGCATACGACTTATTGGACAAGGATGTGGAGTCTCTGGCAAGCGACATACGTCTGGCAAAAATCGAGGGACCGGTCCCGGTGTTGTACCAGGAGGCCCTTCTCGTTCCGTGGATCGCCTCTGGTGGAAAGGCGGATTATGACAGGGATCTTGTCTCGGACATGGTCCTTTCACGGGCACAAGCTTTTGCGGAGGATCTCCAGACGGGGCGTGTCACATCCTACATGAAAGCCCGCTACGGCAAGACATTCTGGTTCTATTATGGCGACAAATAAGCAGACTCGGACATGAAGGCATATAAGTTCATTATTCTCGCGAGTGTGTTCGCGTTGCTCAATTCCTGCGGCGTTCCGGACGCTGACAAGTCCATTGACAGCTATCCTCCTATATGGCCGGACTACGTGGGAGTCACTGTGCCGTCAGCTATCGCCCCGTTGAACTTCTCCGCGGCGGAAGGATGTGAGGCTGAGGGTATTGCGGTGTCGGTATGTGATGAGGGCGGCTCGAAGCTTATCAGCCTGTCTGACAGGGAGACAATAAAGTTCCCTCTCAGGAAGTGGCACAAAGTGCTTGAGGCTAACGTGGGGAAATCGCTCTCATTCGCCGTCAGCATAAAGCGTGATGGGGCGTGGACCTCTTACAAGCCGTTCAGCGTGGAGATCAGCGCGGATCCTATCGATTACGGCCTCACGTACAGGCTGATAAAGGCCGGTTACCAGTCTTTCGGCCATATGGGTATCTTTGAGAGGAATCTGACGAACTTCCGGCAGAGAACTGTTCTCGACAACAAGATGTTCGATGCCGGATGCCTGAATTGCCATACCTCGAACAGGACGGATCCGTCGTCTTACAGCCTGCACATCAGGGGAGACCATTCGGCGACCTTGCTCAAACATGACGGCCAGACCGAGTGCCTGAACACTACCACTGACGAGACAGGGGGCTTTTTCGTCTATCCCTCATGGCATCCAAGCGGCAAATATATAGCATATTCAGTCAATAAGACCCGGCTCTCCTTCTATACCCACACCGACAGGAAGCTTGAGGTGTATGACCAGGCTTCTGACCTTGTCGTTTATAAGCCGGAGACCCACGAGGTGATCCTGAGCGACCTTGTCCGCAGGAAGGACAGGTTCGAGAACTATCCTTCTTTCTCGGCTGACGGGAGCGAGATTTATTTCGTCTCAGCCGAGGCGGGGGATCTCCCTAAAGAGATACGCGGCAACCAGTATAGCCTCTGCAAGATAGCGTTTGATGCCGAATCCGGCAGATTCGGAGACAGGGTTGACACCTTGGTGAACGGCCCGGCCTTGGGGATGAGTATAAACACCCCCAGGCCATCTTATGACGGACGTTTCGTGATGGTGGCCGCGATGGACTATGGAACCTTCCCGATCTGGCATCCTGAGGCCGACCTTTGGCTCTATGACATACGTACGGGGGACTTCCGCGCGATAGATGAGATAAACAGTGATTGCCCGGACAGCTTCCATAACTGGAGCTCAAGCTCGCGTTGGGTAGTATTCACTACCAGACGTGACAATAGCCTGTACACTAGGCTGTATATCGCCCATATGGATGAAAACGGGCATTTCGGACGCCCGTTCCTCCTTCCTCAGAGGAATCCGCGCGAGTATTATGACCAGTTGATGTACTCTTTCAACACACCTGACTTCACATCGGCTCCGGTCGGCCTGAACCCGCGCGCCGCCAGGAAGATGCTTCTTTCTACTGACCGTACCCGGGTGCGCGTCCGTTGACGTCTCCGGACTCTTATTTCCCTTCCGCGAACGCTTCGAGGAGGGCGGTTATCACTCGGGAGTTGTCTTTGCTGGGGCGGAGAGAGCGCCACGCGCCGTAGATGCCGATGAGGGCTAACACCAGGGCGATCCAGCCGCTGCCGTCGGAGACGAACCAGCCGAGCATCGCCCAGATGAGGATCAGGGCCAGCGAGACATATACCCCCACATTGGTGTTCTTGTTGCCTTCCTTTAGGGAGGCGGCATAGCGGTGGATCTCCTCGCCATCAGGGGTGGTTCCTACGGTTCCGGCTTCTTCCAAAGTACAGGAAATATACATGGTCTTGAACCTTGTTGACCTGTCGAGGAACAGGTCGCAGCCGGCAGAAGCCCCAGGAATCTCGGCTTCGGCTATCTCGTTGGCCCTCAATACTTTCCCATATCTCGCCATCTCGGTCTTGATCCCGCCGAGTACTGTTCCGAAAGGCTTCTCGGAGTCGAAAAGCCTCATCCCGGCATCCATCATCTGAACTTCCTTGTCTGTCATCATTACAATGATAATGCGATAAATTTACGAAATAAGTTGGAATTGACGTGGTGTCATCCCTGTGGCCTTCAGGAAATATCTTCCGAAATATGAGGCGTTGGGAAACCCCATAAGGTTGCTGACTTGCTGGACGTTGTATTCCCCGCCGCTTAGAAGGAGTCTCGAGCCGGCGATCACATATTCCCTGATTATCTCTGTCGCGACCCTGCCGGATTGCTCGCTTACGATCCTTGAGAGGTATTTGGGTGTGACGCACAGTTCCCTCGCGTAGAATTCCAGGTCGCGGTGTCGGTCGCAGTTCTTCTGGACAGAGGCTATGAACTGCCGGAGCAGGGTCGGGCGCCGTCCGGACGGCCTTCTGCCTCCGTTCCTTTCCAAGATAATCCTCGCTATACCTCCCGCGACGACCTTGGCGAAGCCTTCCACGATGTCTTCCTTGAAGGAGTAGTCCGGACCAGCCTCGGCCACATGCTGGACGACTCTCAACACTTGAAGATGCCTGTCCATCCTTCCGGGGTCAACGGGCAGGAGCAGGGGAGCGTATGTGGCCGCCCGGATGATCCGGGAGGAGCGGGAGGACACTGGAAGGATGCCTCCGGCGTCGCTGTAAGCGATTATCAGAAAGCGGGTTCCGGCTTGATAGGAAAGATAGTCGAGAACTATTCCTGAGGCCGCCAGGAATATGGCGCACCCTTCTATCCTGTAGTCTTTGAGATTGATCCGGCAGTCGACCCTGCCGGATTCCACGAACAGGATGGTGTGGAACGCCACGCGGTAAGGGAAGCTCATGTCGTGAGGCTTGAGAGTCCGAGTCGGGAGTTTCCCGCGCAGCCTTGAGGCGATCCCTTCAGGGACCCTGCTGTCCAGGTTGTCCGAGATGACGATCTCGTCTTTAAGAGACAGGGTTCTCGCCATGGACGGAACCATGTCCAACCTTAATGTGCTAACATTCTCTTTCATGTCGCTAATATGGGAAAAATGAATATAATTTCCTTGTATTCGGGGCTAAAATGTTCATATTTCCCACAATTAGCCCACATTTTCCCCGGTTATTTCCATTCTCTCCCAAAATGGTCTACCTTCGCTCCCGACATACAGATGAGCTTATGATAGAGAAATATCTGGAGAAGACCGCTTTCGCCGACATGGATGACTTCCGGAAGAATTTCCGGCTTCGCGTCCCGGAGGATTTCAATTTCGCATATGATGTGATGGATGCCTGGGCTGAGGAGGCTCCGGACAAACTGGCTCTTCTTTGGACCAGTGAGGAGGGCGCGTGCAGACGCTTTTCCTTCAGGGACCTGAAGATAATGTCTGACAGGGCGGCCTCATATTTCCAGACCTTGGGCATCGGCAAGGGGGATATGGTAATGATCATACTTGGACGGCGGTACGAGTTCTGGGTGACAATGCTGGCTCTGCATAAGATCGGTGCGGTCGCCATCCCGGCGACCCATCTTTTGACCGCGAGGGATATAATATATCGTATATGGAAGGCGGGCGTCAAGTCTGTCAGTTGTGCCGGGGAGCGCTATATTCTTGATAATGTGAAGGCCGCTTATGACAAGTGCGGGGGAGAGTCAAGCTCCGTGACTTCCCTGGTCAGCGTCGGCCCGGAGTTCCCCAAGGGGTTCCATGACTTTCACAGGGAGTGGATGGGCGCTCCGGAATTCCATCGCCCGGAGGACAGGGGAACCAACGATGACATCCAGCTTGTCTATTTCACAAGTGGCACTTCCGGGGAGCCGAAGATGGTGGTACATGACCGTACTTACGCTCTCGGCCATCTCGCCACGGGTGTATTTTGGCATAACCTCGGCCCCGACAGCATCCATCTGACGATAGCGGACACGGGCTGGGGAAAGGCTGTCTGGGGGAAATTTTACGGGCAGTGGTTCGCCGGGGCGACGGTCTTTGTCTATGACCACGAAAGATTCAAGGCGGACGACATTCTCCGTCTTATCGGCAGGTACCGGATCACCTCGCTCTGCGCCCCTCCCACAATCTTGCGGTTTCTCATCCAGGAGGATCTTGGGAAATATGACTTGTCATCCCTCAAATACCTTTGCACCGCTGGTGAGGCCTTGAACGGAAGTGTCTATGACACAATGCTCGAGAAGACGGGGTTGAAGATCCACGAGGGATTCGGGCAGACCGAGACCACCTTGACTCTGGGCACCTTCCCCTGGATGGAGCCTAAGCCTGGCAGCATGGGTGTCCCCTCACCGCAGTATGATGTCGTCTTGTTGAAGGAAGACGGGACCGAGGCTGGAGAAGGTGAGATCGGGGAGATCTGCGTGAGGACCTCCGCCGGCAAACCATGCGGACTTTTCAAGGGGTACCACGGGGAGCCTGAGAGGACCGCCAGAATCTGGCATGATGGGTTTTACCACTCCAGCGACTTGGCATGGAAGGATCAGGACGGCTACTTCTGGTTCGTGGGCAGGAACGACGACATAATCAAGACTTCGGGCTACCGGGTCAGCCCTTTCGAGGTCGAGAGTGTACTTATGGCGCATCCCGCGGTGGTCGAGTGTGCGGTGACCGGGGTTCCTGACCCGTTGAGGGGTTACCTGGTCAAGGCGACTGTGGTGTTGGCGAGTAGCTATCGCTCACAGGCCGGCCCTGAGCTCGCTAAAGA
>JAFVED010000228.1 GCA_017478125.1 Bacteroidales bacterium
AGGTCGAAAATATCCACCGGGAACTGGTCGGTGTCCCAGCCGTTCTGGTAGTCTCCCCTGTTGGCGTCGATCGAGCCGAGGAGGCCATTGTCGACCGCCACGGCGAGCTCATGCTCGAAGGTGTGGCCGGCCAAGGTGGCGTGGTTTACCTCGATGTTGACCTTGAAATCCTTGTCCAAGCCGTTGGCGCGGAGGAATCCGATCACTGTCTCCGTGTCGACATCGTACTGATGCTTAGTGGGTTCCATCGGTTTCGGCTCGATGAGGAAGGTTCCGGTAAAGCCCTTTGAGCGGGCATAATCCCTGGCGGCCTTGAGCATATTGGCGAGATGGTCCTTCTCCCTCTGCATCTGGGTATTGAGAAGGCTCGTGTAGCCCTCGCGGCCTCCCCAGAACACATAGTTTGTGCCGCCGAGCTTGATCGTGGCGTCTATGGCGCTCTTGATCTGGACAGCGGCCCTGGCCACTACCCCGAACTCAGGGTTGGTGGCGGCACCGTTCATGTACCTCTTATGCCCGAAAACATTGGCCGTACCCCAAAGGAGTTTAATGCCGGTGGCCTTCATCTTCTCAAGGGCGTAGTCCGTGATGATCCTCATGCGGTCCTCATACTCGGCGATAGTGGGAGCCTCCTCGACCAGATCCACGTCATGGAAGCAGAAGTACTTGATACCCAGCTTCTCCATGATCTCGAATCCGGCATCCATCTTATCTTTTGCCCTCTGGATCGGATCGGCGGCACTGTCCCACTCGTATTCACGGGTCTGACCGCCGAACTGGTCGCCGCTCGCCTGTCCGAGCGTGTGCCACCAGGCCATGGCGAACTTGAGCCAATCCTCCATCCGCTTGCCCAGCACCACGCGGTCAGGCTCATAATAATGGAACGCCAACGGACTCTTTCCTTCAGGTCCCTCAAAGGGGATCTTTCCGATTCGCGGAAAATACTCTTTCATATTGATGTGTTTTTTTATGTTATAGTGTCAAATGATTCTTCCAGTCTGAATATGCCTCGAGATACGGAGCCCTGTCAGGACACGGTTCCACAAAGGCTATCTTCTCAAGGGAAGCGAAGGCCTCCTCATGGCTCTTGTATATTCCGGCGCCGAGACCAGCTCCCCTGGCGGCTCCGGCCGAGCCATCGGTGTCAGTCAGCTCGATGACAGCGCCTGTCACGCTGGAGAGGGTCTCCCGGAAAACCTCGCTGAGGAACATGTTGGCGTTGCCGGCCCGGATCACCCCGACCTTCATGCCCATCTCCCCCATTATGTCGATACCATATTTGAACGAGAAGACGATTCCCTCCTGGACAGCCCTCGCGAGATGTTTCCAAGTGTGGATGTTGAAGTTCAGCCCGGCGAAAGCGCAGCCCGCCTCCTTATTGCCGAGCATCCTCTCCGCCCCGTTTCCGAACGGCAGGACGCGGACTCCCTCAGAACCGACCGGGATCTCCCCAGCGGCGGCGTTCATCTCATTATATGTGACACCCCTCGGGACCACATTCCTCCTGATCCAAGCGTTGGCTATCCCGGTGCCGTTGACGCACAGGAGTATCCCGAGACGGGGATCGGCAGGGGCATGGTTGACGTGGGCGAAGGTGTTTACCCTTGACCGCGGGTCATAAGAGACCTTGCCACTGACCCCATAAACAACCCCGGAAGTGCCAGCGGTAGCGGCGATGTCCCCGGGCTCGAAAACATTGAGGGACAACGCGTTGTTAGGCTGATCACCAGCCCTGTAAGTGACCGGGATCCCCTCGGCGAGCCCCAATTCGGCCGCCGCGGCCGGACCCAGCCTCCCCTGCTCCGAGAAAGTGGGGACAACCCGAGGCAGTATGCTCTCGTCAAAACCAAACCAATCCATGAGGAAGGAAGCCGGACGATTCTCCTTGAAGTCCCAGAATATTCCCTCCGAGAGGCCGCTCACGGTAGTGTTCTTCTCCCCGGTCAGCCTGTAGGCGATATAATCGCCGGGGAGCATGATCTTGTCTATCCTCGCGAACAGCTCCGGCTCGTTGTCTTTGACCCATGCCAGTTTGGCCGCTGTGAAATTGCCGGGAGAGTTCAGCAGATGACCGAGGCACTTGTCGTGTCCAAGGGCATTGAACGCGGCCTCTCCATAAGGCACCGCCCTGGAATCGCACCAGATAATGGAGTCCCTCAAAAGGCGACCCTCCTTGTCCAGGCACACAAGCCCGTGCATCTGGTAAGAGATACCGATCGCGGCGACAGATGTCCGCTCCTTGCCGTCCATGACTTCTCTTGTGGCGAGCTTAAGATTTTCCCACCAGTCCCGGGGATCCTGCTCGGCCCAACCGGCTCTCAATGATTTGATCGCGCTCTCGTGTTTTGGGTAAAAAGCGCTCGCGACGGCTTTCCCGCTGTCCACGTCCACAAGGCATGCCTTTACGGACGAACTACCCACGTCATAACCCAACAGATACATCTGACAGCCCGTTTTTGAATATTTCCATACCCTTGGTGGCGACTTCACGGATGTGCGTGATTCTCGGATCATATATCGCCACATCCTCAGGATCAATCAGATACACCGGGACTCCATTCCCGGCGTAACGATACAGCCCGGCAGCCGGATAGACATTGAGAGAAGTGCCCACGATCAACATTATGTCAGCGGCCGAAACCACGTCGATGGCTTTCTCGATCTTCGGCACCGCCTCTCCGAAAAAAACTATATGGGGGCGCAGCTGGCTGCCATTCGGAGCCAGGTCGCCAAGATTCACAGGATCATAGCCCACATCGATCACTTCTTTCTCGGAATATGTCCTGTCGTATTCGCCGTTTTCAGGACGGACCTTGGTGGCCTCCCCGTGGAGGTGGACTATCCTGGTGCTCCCGGCCCTCTCGTGGAGGTTGTCGACGTTCTGGGTGATGACTGTGACATCGTAGTCTTTCTCGAGACCGGCTATCGCCAGGTGCGCGGCGTTGGGCCTGACCTCCGAGAGCCTCGAGCGAAGCTGGTTGTAAAAGCCCAGGACGAGCTTCCGGTTCCGGTACCAGCCCTCGATGGAGGCCACCTCCTGGGGGTCATATTCCCCCCAAAGGCCTCCGGAGCCCCTGAACGTGGAAAGGCCGCTCTCGGCGCTCACCCCCGCCCCGGTAAGGACTGCTATTTTCTTCCTTGCCATAGATGATAGTTTTTTTGGGGCAGG
>JAFVED010000229.1 GCA_017478125.1 Bacteroidales bacterium
ATAGAAGGACCCGAAGCCGGCGGCAAGGACATAGCCTCCAAGATCGGCGGTTTCAAGGATATGATCGGCCGCGTCAAGGCCGCCTATCCTTCAGCGAAAGTGTTCGCGACGACCCTCCGCCAGGTCGAGAACGCCAACGCCCACAATTGGGGGGCGATCATGCTTGAGGGTGACACCTGGCATGTCGTAGAGCCCCGGCCTATCCATGTTCTGGACAGGATCGGAGGAGGCGACGGTTTCGTCGGAGGCCTGCTGTATGCCATACTCAGAGGATGGGAGCCTGAGAAATGGATCCAGTTCGGTTGGGCTTGCGGAGCGCTGGCCACCACCTTCCTCACGGATTATGCCCAGCCTGCCGATGAGGAGCAGGTCTGGAGCGTCTGGAACGGGAACGCCAGGGTAAAACGATAGGTTATGCTCTATTACTCAAGAGGTTCCAAGACAGAGGCGATCACAAGGGATCAGATCAGGGAGGCCTTGGCAGAGGTCTTCGACGCTATCGGTACCCGAAGAAAGGTTCTCGCCATCCCGCCTGACTATACCCGGCTGAACTCCTACGCCGGTCCGATCATCGGGATGGTCAATGACTATTTCGGGGAACGGCTGACGGACGTGATGCCCGCTCTCGGCACGCATTCTCCGATGACGGAGGATCAGATAGCCTCTATGTATCAAGGAGTTCCACTTGGGAAATTCCGTGTCCACGACTGGAGAAACGATGTAGTGACAGTCGGGACCGTGCCGGAGGAATACGTGTCTGAGGTCTCAGAGGGGAGGGTCAGTTACACTTGGCCCGCACAGGTCAACAAACTTCTGCTCGATCCCTCGTTCGACCTTATCCTGTCGGTCGGGCAGGTGGTGCCACACGAAGTCATCGGGATGGCGAACTATACCAAGAATGTTTTCGTGGGCGTGGGAGGTTCCGAGGGGATCAACAAAAGCCATTTCGTCGGTGCCTCATACGGGATGGAGAGGATAATGGGCAGGGCCAAGACCCCGGTCAGGGACATCCTTGAATATGCCAGGGTCCATTTCATCCCCGATCTGCCGATAGTATATGTCCTCACCGTAAGGGCCAAGGATGAGGCGACAGGGGAGCTGGTCACCCGGGGGCTTTTCATCGGAGACGATTTCGAGTGTTTCGAGAAGGCGTCCGCGCTCTCGCTGGAGACCAACTTCATCATGGTGGACCGCGAGATCCGCAAGTGCTTGGTCTATCTCGATCCCGCCGAGTTCAAGAGCACCTGGCTTGGCAACAAGGCTGTCTACAGGACCAGGATGGCCCTCTCCGACGGGGCAGAGCTATTGATCCTCGCCCCCGCCTTGAAAGAGTTCGGGGAAGACCCCGAGATTGACAGGCTGATACGTAAATACGGCTACAAGGGGACTCCTCATACGCTTGAGGCAACCTCGGCCAACCAGGATCTGCGGGACAATCTCGGAGCCTCGGCTCACCTTATCCACGGCTCGTCCGAGGGGCGGTTCAAGATCACTTATTGCCCCGGCCCCGGGATGACCAGGGAGGAGATATAGAGTGTCGGTTTCGCTTACGGGGACCTCGAAGAGGCCTTGAGGCGGTATCCGATTGACAATATGACAGACGGGTGGAACACGATGCCTGACGGTGAGGAGGTCTATTATATCTCCAATCCCGCCCTCGGCCTCTGGACCCATCCGGACAGGTTTAAGAATTGAATATGAGATTGAATATATGAAAGCAGTATCAGACATCGGACTTGTGGGACTCGCCGTGATGGGTGAGAACCTGGCTCTGAACATGGAGAGCAAAGGATTCAAAGTGAGTGTGTACAACCGTACGGTCGAGAAGGTGGACCGCTTCATGGAGGGAAGGGGGAAGGGTCTCAACTTCTACGGTGCCCATTCCCTCGAGGATTTCATAGCCTCCTTGAGGAGCCCCCGCAAAGTGTTCCTTATGGTCAAGGCCGGAAAACCTGTCGACGAGTTCATCGACAGGCTCATCCCGCTTCTTGATCCTGGAGACATCATCATAGACGGTGGCAACACCCATTTCCCCGACACTGCCCGCAGGACGGAATATGTTGAGAGCAAGGGACTTCTGTATATTGGTACAGGAGTTTCCGGCGGGGAGGAAGGCGCTCTGAAGGGACCTTCCATGATGCCCGGAGGTTCCCCGGCGGCCTGGCCTTTCGTGAAGCCGATATTCCAGGGAATCAGCGCCAAGGTCGCCGACGGCACACCCTGCTGTGACTGGGTAGGCCAGGGCGGCGCCGGCCATTTTGTCAAGATGGTCCATAACGGCATCGAGTACGGTGACATCCAGCTCATCTGCGAGTGCTACCAGATCATGAAGGACTTCCTGGGGATGAGCAACGAGGAGATGCGCGGGACCTTCGACGAGTGGAACAAGGGCGACCTGGACAGCTACCTTGTCGAGATCACCAGGGACATCCTTGGCAAGAAAGACGAGGACGGACGTTATGTGCTTGACTATATTCTCGATACGGCCGGACAGAAGGGTACCGGCAAGTGGACGGCCATCTCGGCTCTCGATCTCGGAGAG
>JAFVED010000230.1 GCA_017478125.1 Bacteroidales bacterium
CCAACCCGGTTTGGGGAAATGCTGGGTAAATTCCTTCTGGGCGACCGACACGGCATTGCCCGCGCGGTCGAAAACTATTGCCCTGGAACTGGTCGTGCCCTGGTCCAGAGCGAGTATGTACTTGTCCATATATCTGTTAGTTCAGTGTTATTCGACGATAGTCCCCAACAAGGTCGCCGAAGTGCAGTCCCCGATCTTGACGAGGACATAATCTCCGGCCTTGTGGCCTCTCCCGGGGAACACGCACATCTTGTCGCTCCCGGTCCGTCCGCAAAGCTCCTCGGGGTTACGCTTTGAAGGCCCTTCCACCAGGACCTCGAACGTTTTCCCCACATCGCCGCGGTTGCTCTGGAGGCTCAGCTGGTTTTGCAGCTCGATGATCTCATTCAGCCTCCTGGTCTTCACTTCCTGCGGAACGTCGTCGGGATAGTTCCTGGCGGCGATGGTCCCGGGCCTTTCGGAATAGCAGAACATGTAGGCGTAGTCGAAAGCCGCCTCCTTGAACAGCGACAGTGTGGCCTGATGGTCCTCCTCGGTCTCGGAGCAGAACCCGGCGATCACGTCGGTTGTGATCCCGCATCCGGGAAGGACTTCCCTTATCTTCCTCACGCGCTCCATGTACCACTCCCTCGTGTAGCGCCTCCTCATTTTCTCCAGCATCCGGTCACTGCCGGACTGGACAGGAAGGTGGATGTGATCGCAAATATTCTCGTGCGCGGCCATCGTCTCGATGAGAGAGTCACTGATGTCTTTGGGGTGGTTCGTGGCGAAACGTACCCTCAATGAAGGGTCGATCCTGGCCACGGCATCCAGCAGGGCAGGGAAGTCCACGACCCTGTCTCCATCTTTCCAAAGGTAAGAATCCACGTTCTGACCGAGCAGGGTGACCTCCTTGTAGCCTTTGGAGAAAATGTCCCTCGCTTCGGCGATGATAGTCTCGGGATCCCTGCTTCTCTCGGCTCCCCTGGTGTAAGGAACGACGCAGTAGGAGCACACATTGTTGCAGCCCCTCATGATGGAGATGAAGGCCGAGACTCCATTCTTGTCCGTACGGACGGGGAGTATGTCGGCGTAGGTCTCTTCCCTTGACAGAAGTACGTTGATGGCGGGATTGCCGGGACTGATCTCCTTGATCATGTCCGGAATCGTCCTGTACGTGTCGGGGCCCGCCACAAGGTCGACTTTCCCGGTCTTGGTGAGATTGTCCTTGAGCCTCTCGGCCATGCAGCCAACAATGCCCACGATAACTCCCGGGCGGGACTCTTTCTGCTTGCGGAACACCTCCAGGCGTCCCCAGATCCTTTGCTCGGCATTGTCTCTGACGGAGCAGGTGTTGGCTAATATGATGTCCGCGTCTTCCATGGTGGCTGTACGCTCGTAGCCCTCCTTCCTCATTATAGAGAAGATGACTTCCGAGTCAACAACGTTCATTTGGCAGCCGTATGTTTCTATATATATCTTCTTGTCCATATTCGGTTTCGCTATACTTACAAAGATATGGATTTTTCAGCGAATAAGTATTTTTTCCTATATTTGTGGG
>JAFVED010000231.1 GCA_017478125.1 Bacteroidales bacterium
ATCCGGATGAGGGGCCGGTCACGGTGGAGAGGGTCAAGAGTGTTATGCGATCACTTCCTGAGCCATATAGGCTGATCCTGACGCTGATCTTGATCGAGGGATTCGACTATGAGGAGATCAGCGATATGACAGGGGAGAAGGAGGGTGCCTTGCGAGTTAGATTCTCAAGGGCCAGAAAGATGCTGGCGGAAAGGTTGCGCGGATGCGGATGAAATTGGTGTTGATTATTATGAAGGGATATGAATAATCTTGAGGAATACTTTAAGATAAATCGGGAAGCTTTTGATGTTGAGGAGCTTCCGGAAGGACATCTTGAGAGGTTTATGGGAAGGGTGGACAGATCCTTCGCTGTAGCTCAGGATGACAGGAGGGCTGCTCATGTTATTCTGGACGCTGGTAAAGCCCGAGATGAGAGGCGGGGAGCAAAGAGGATTTCATGGGCTACGGTTACTGGATGGGCGGCAACTCTGGCGGCGGTAGCGGCGGCTGTCGCCGCGGTTGTAATATTCATTGGACAACCGGAAACCGGTCACACTGATTGGTTCGCTGGAATCGGGGATGACCAGGCCGCTATCTGCGAGTCGTATTATGCGCGGGTCTCCAGGCTATATGAGTTGATTCTGCGGGGTGATCCGGAGGGGTCGTGCGCGCGGGATCTCGAGTCCATCGCCGAGGAGTCTGTCTCTATGATCGACCAGCTCCCGGAGGAACTTTCTCCGGAGATCCGGGCGGAGATACTGAAAGAGTACTACAGTGCCCTTCTGGACGGTGTGGAACGGTTAAGGAAAAGTGTGTATTAATTAATTTGCGAATGAAAAGATTGATTATTGTTTTGGCGGCTTTGGCAATCAGCCTCACCGCCGCGGCCGGCGAGCAGGGCGGCTACGTCACCAAAGACTACGGTCTCAAGAATTTCACCGGGATCAGCGTCAGTGGGATCGTCAATGTTGACCTCAAGAAGTCAGACAGTTGGGGCGTCAGCGTGAATCTCCCAGAGGAACTTGTTGAGTACCTGATTGTTGAGGTAAAAGGAAGGGAGCTGGTGATCGGTTTCAAGAGCATTCCTCTTAAAATCCAGAAACGCCTGAGAAACTGGAGAGTGACAGCGGATGTGTCGATGCCTCTCCTGACGAGTCTGGAGATGTCAGGAGCCACTAAACTCACCAGCCGCGACCCGTTCGACATCGGGGACCTGATTTTCAAGATGGAACTTTCTGGAGCCAGCAAAGCCAAAGGGCTGGACATGACCGCCAAGGGTCTTGATCTTGAGACTGGCGGCGCCGCTGGCGCCGAGATCAGCGGGGTTTTCGACTATGCCGACATAGAGATGAGCGGAGCCTCCAAGTGTGAGTTCAATATCACTTCGGGGAAGCTTGACCATGAGTTAAGCGGAGCCGCGAAGGCTTATCATGAAGGTGAATTCGACATCATAACTCTTGATGCTTCAGGAGCTGGCGTGTTCTCACTTAAAGGAAAGGCGCGGAAATTCAAAGTAGATGCTTCAGGAGCTGTGAAGGTCGATGCTTTCAACGCCGATATTCTCGACGCCGTGGTCAGTTTCTCCGGAGCGGCGTATGGTGAGATCAACGCTACGGGCAGCCTTAGGATAGAAGAACTCGGAGGCGGGTCGAGTGTACGCTACAAGGACAATGATGGCCTTGACCTGAATATCGTCTCGATGGGTAGGGGAGCGTCACTGAAGCGCGTCGCAAAAGACTAGATCCGGAGCCGCCACCTGGCCCCGTCCGAGTCCATCCTCGCTTCGCTGCGGCTGAGTACGGCCGGTGGCCAGTGGCGGCTCCGATAGTACTCTCTGGCGGCCTCTGGTCAGGCGGTCTGGAGGACGGCCCGGCATAGCGTGTCGGAGCCGTTGCGGGCGAGGAAGAAGAACCGTGAGTCGCAGATCTTCTTCAGGGCTACGGAGAATTCCGCGCACTCCCTGGCTCCTCCCCGGAAATCCATGTCAATCCTCAGCTGGAGGCCGGCCGAACTGTCCACATCGGGGAATATGCTATGGAATTTATTGATAAAACGCCTTGTGGTACGGGAGGGATTCTCGGCCACAAGGTTTTTTTGGGCTGCTCCGGGCATCGACCATGCGACTTTCCCTCTTCCTATCTCAATGCCTTCTGAATCAGTTATAGAAACACTTCTGTTTAGTAGTGTAACAATATTGTTAAGCCCGGAATTCACTATAATATTGATGTCGTCACCCTTTCTGGGCCTCTCGTCAATCTCAAAAGTGCACCTCGAAAGGACACAGCCGGGATAACCCTCGTTAACCATAGCCCTGTGGGCGGCGTTGACAATGAACCCGCATATTGATGAGACGGTCGCCCTGCCGTCGCCGGCGACCGATTCTGAATTGATGGAGTATTCGAAAGTTCTCATGTCTATCTGGTATTTGAATTCGTCGCGAGACAAAAATACGTAATGGGTTTGTTGTGACGAAATCATTGGGGTGAGGTGGCATAAAAAAGTGATAAATCTATTGTTTGGCGGAAAAAACCGCTTAAATTTGTGACGAAAATATCGTATTTTAATTTTCGTCACTTTATGTTTTAGGGATGAATTTATGCTATGGACACTACTTTGAGAGTATCGAAAGGCTACGGCAACCAGGTCAAGTATGCCTTTATTCTGCCCGTCTTTTTTTTCTTTTTCATATTCGTCTACTCTCCGTTCTCCTTCAAGGATTATCTTGATGTCGGGGGGAAAAGCTGGACTTTCCATCTGTTGATGCTGAGCTTGATCATGGCCGGGGTGCTCGCCCTGACCAGGCTTGTGTTCAGCGTGCTGTACAAGTACGTGGCTTTCAAATGGTGGCACTATGTCGTATGGTGTTTTGGAGAAGCCTTGGTTTCGTCCTTCTTCTTCGCCCTGTACATTTCCCTATTCTACATCAGGAGCGGCGGGATGCCTTATTTCACCGCCCTCTCATATTCATTCAAGATCATTGTGCTGACGCTCGTCTATCCTTATGTCATCTCGATCGCCGGGCGGGTGATCCGAAACAAGTCGGCGGATCTTGAGGATGTCGCTAAAGAGCCCGAGGACACCCTCATAAAGTTCTACGACGAGCATAAAAGGTTGAAGCTGACGATCGACCCTGCGGCTGTACTTTTTATCGCCGCTGATGAGAACTACATAAAAATCAATTACTTGGAGAATGATAGGGTCAAGGTCTACCAGCTTCGCAACTCAATGAAGAGTTTTGAGGCCGATGCCGCGCGGCACGGGTTTGTCAGGTGCCACAGGTCATATTACGTCAATCCCCGGCACGTCAGACTGCTGAGCCGTGGAAAGGACGGGATTATCTACACTGAGTTTATCCGGGAGGGCGTGGGACGCATCCCGGTCAGCAAGCAGTACTACCAGAAACTGGCCGACATGCTCTAATACTCTGACTGATATTCAAAACCGAAGTACTCGCCTTTGCGGTCAGTGGGAACTCCGGTCTTCATCCAAGCGGGCATCGGCTCGCCTTTGAGATAGTGGTCGAAGAACTGCTGAAGCCTTCTGGAGAGGTCCTTGCAGTTGCGCCGCTCGACAAGGTTGTGGGCCTCGTCGTTATATTCAAGGAGCCAGCACGGCTTGCCAAGTCGCCTTAAATCAGAGAAATACTCGATCCCCTGGTACCACGGCACCGCACCGTCGGCGTCGTTGTGCATGATCAGCAGGGGAGTTACAACCCTGTCGGCGCGGAAGATGGGGGAGTTCTCGATGTACAGGTCGAGACCGCCCTCGTCCCAGAGGGTCTTGCCGATGCGGCTCTGGCCGTTCTCATACTGCCCGGCGCGTGTCATGCCTGATTCCCAGCGGATTCCGCCGTATGCGGAAATCATGTTGCTCACCGGCGCTCCTGCTCCGGCGGCGACGAACATGTCGGTCCTGGTGACGAGCCAAGCGGTCTGGTAGCCGCCCCAGCTCTGGCCCTGGATCGCCATCTTGCTTTTGTCGGCGAAAGGATATTTCTCGCAGACCGCCTCGGCTCCGGAGCAGATGCAGTTCCAGGCGCTCTCGCCAGGATGGCCGTCTTTATAGACAATGTCCGGGACAAATACGATATAACCTCTTGAGGTGTAGAAGCTTATGTTGATGATCGAGCGAGATGGGGCGGGCGCCCAGTGGTTGTAGAGCTGGTCGGAATATTTCTCGTAGAAATAAATCATCACTGGGAGCTTCTCACCGGGCTTGATGCCGTCGGGGATGAAGACGATGCCTTTGAGGGGAGTGCCGTCGTAGGCCTTCCACTCGAAGAGGTTGGCGCTGCCCCAGCGGTAGTCCTTGATCTGCGGATTGATCGAGGTGAGTTTCTCGCTTGAAGCGAAAAAGTCTGATGTTGAGTAGAGATCGAACGGGTTCCTGAAGTTGCCCTTCAGGTAAGCGATCTTGCCTTCGGAAGTCATTCTCGGGGTCTGGAATGTCACTGTGTCGGTGAAATATTCAAAGGTCTTGGAGGGTTTCGCCAGATTGAGCCGGCCGTAGCCGTTCTTCTTGTCGTTCTCATTCTGTACGGAGAGGTAGAGGGCTTCCTTCTGGTTCCAGGAGATGCCGATCCCGGAGCGACGCTCGTTGTCGGTGCGGGTGTCCCTGCGCAAGTCTATGACCCTGAATCTGTTGCCGGTCTTCCTCCCGGTTCCGGCGGTGAGGTTCTCGGCCTTCGATCCGTCCGGGGCGAACTTCCATACGTCGTAACGGTCGATAATCAGGACGGCCTGGTCACCCTCAATCCATTTGGGCGAGCCCTCGTAGGGGCCTGGATATGCGGACGGGTGGTCGTCCTCCTCGTCGTGGAAGGCCACTCCGGTCCGGGCTGTCAGGTTCGCTTTCTCGCCGGTGGCCACGTCGTAGGTGTACCAAGCTTTCTCGGAGCTGTCGAACCAGATCAGGTATTTCCCTTCGGGGGAGACATCGAACCTGCTGGCGTTGAAGTTCTTGGCGATCCGCTTCCGACTTCCGTCGGAGAGGCTGACGAGGGAATAGTCGCCGAAGTTGCCGCCGGTCCACATCGATTCCCGGACGTATTCGGAATTGTCTCTGGAGAGGGCCAGTCCGGTCTTGCCTCCCGCGATCAGGCGCACATTGTCGAACGCCGATGTGGTCAGGGGAATGATCCTGGCTTTTTTGTCATCCTGAGCGCCGGCGAAGGATCCGAGGTCCACCACCGCCGAATAAGTCTTCCTCATCGTCGCGTCCAGCCGCTTCTTCTGCTGCGGAGGGGTGTAGGGAGCGTCCCAATTCCAGATGTCTAAGCGGGCCGTCTCGAAGTCCACGATGGTCGTGTCCTTCGGCGGGCGAGGCGGGGCTATTCCTGTCATAATCCTTTGTCCATCAGGCGTGAAGAAGATGTCGCTGTTGGCGGTGAGTGTCCATCCGTCAGTTCCTCTGACCGTGGTGCCCTGGGGGATCAACTCGGCGACCGTCCACTCGGTGGCGCCAGCCCTTCTGTCACCCTGAGCGTTGCCCCGAGCTTGTCGAAGGGCGCCAGCGAAGGATCTACTCGCGAGGAACAGCGCGCACCTTTTGTCGCCGGTCTTGTTGGAGTCGGTCGTCGCCGTGAAGGCGAGCTGCCGGGAGGCGTCATCGAAAGCCGTGCGGAAATATTCCTTCGCCCCGCTCTGCAGCGTGTCCAGAAGGAGCTCCGGGGCGTAGCTCGCCAGGATGACGGCGGTCGCCGAGAGGCTGTCCTTGGCGTCCTTCTTGGTTGTCAGCGCCACGAGCGAGCCGTCCTGGCTGAATGAGTATTTGTCGACGCGCTTGAGGGTGTCGGCCTTCCAGGTGCCTGGGGTCAGGAGGATTATCCCGCTTCTGGAGACACCTCTGCTGTTCACGGCGCCGGTCTTAGGCGCGTCCTTCCAGCTGGACTTATATGCGATAAAAGGCATTCCAAGCCTTCCTGCAGAGTAAGAATCTACTGACGGGAACCTTTTGATTTCCATTGTGTTCAGATCGACAACCGCAAGCGTGTCTTTAGACATCTCATCCTTCTTTTTCTTGTCGATCCGCTCCTGTCTTGTCTTGGCGAATCCGGGCTTGATCCGGCAGACAAGCCACCGGCCATCTGGGGATAGGGTTGGCTGGTAGCCCCTGGGGAGTGACGTTTCCTTGACTACCTTTTTCCTCTTGTCCAGGTTGATCTGTTTGCGGACGAACAACGTCCCGTCTCCCTCTTGAGGGTTGACGGCCCACACCATGGCGCTACCGTCGTCGCTCACCGCCAGTCCCGACACGCTCTGCCAGGAGTCGTAGACATCGTGGTCCAAAGGTTTCTTCTGAGCCAGGCCTCTGATCTGCCCGCCGAAGAACGCGAGCGCCACAGCGGCCACCTCCGCCATTCTTACGTTTCTCATATCCTAAAAAGTTTTTTTTTGAAAATTATGTGACCCATAAACTTTTCAAATTTACGGAAAATATTGTTTAATCCCTCCCCTCGGCAGCATTTCCAAATGTCCAGTGACTTTCGGGGGATACTTATATTTATATTTTAGACAAAAATAATGTATATTTGCGAACTTTCGGCCACGAGAACCACTCTTGGATTGGAGTGGACCGCGATCAGGAATTGAAAGGCTGACGACCGTCTTCTACTCTTGCCTTTGGCGAGGGGAGAGGAGGTTTTTGATCGACGGTTAGCTCAAAAGAGCTGCGGGGTGGACTTGTATGGCTGTTTTTTCTGAGGATTATGCCGGCTGGAGTTTCGAATATCGCCAAGGCTAACTCTGTCAATTGGTACCCGGTGCGTATGCTCTACGGGAAAGCCGGCGCCTTGAAAAAGACGCTCGATGACGGAGAGGTCGAATATTTCTATCCCACCCACACTGTCGAGAAAGATACTCCGGGAGGGTTGAAGTATGTCGAAGAGCCGCTGATCCGCTCACTTTTTTTCATCCACACCACTCCCCTCGGTCTGCGGGAGATCAAGGCTCGATTCAGCACCTCGCTGATCCCGTATTATGACTGCTCCGAGAGCGCTGGCGCGCGGCCGCCGCTGGTAGTGCCGGACAGTCAGATGGAGCAGTTCATGAGGCTGTGCAGGATGAAGGAGGCGGGTCTGGAATACCTTGGCGAGGATGAGCCTAAGTACCATCAGGGTGACAGGGTCAGGGTGACGGACGGGATATTCAAGGGCTTCGAGGGGTACATCAAGCGGATCCGTCACGACCGGAAGCTGATCGTGACGATCGAGGGGGTCGCGGCGTTCGCGACTCGCTTCATTCCGCCGTCGATGCTGGAGAAGATTGATAATTAATATTACAAATACAAGAAATGAGAAAAGGATTATTTTTGATTGTTGGGACGGCGGTGATGATGGCGGCGTGCTCCACGCCGAAGAACATCGCCTACTTCCAGGACACGGAACAGGCTGAAGGAGCGGAGATTGTGGCGGTGAAGAACATTACGCTGAGGCCCGGGGACATGATCTCGATCATCGTCAACGCCAAGACCGCTGAACTCTCGGCGCTTTTTAACCTGCCATACACGACCCGTCGGATCGGTCAGAATAGTGACGCGTCAATCTCAGGAACATCCAGTTCCTCGATATCAGGCTATACGATCGGAGACGATGGTTGCGTCGATTTCCCGACCCTTGGCCGGATCAAGGTTGCCGGACTGACTAAGCAGGAGGTCGCCAAGTTGGTTAAAGATGAGCTTCGAGACCAAGGACAGGTCAATGACGCTGTGGTGACGGTCGAGTTTATGAATCTCACTTATGAGGTCCTTGGTGAGGTCTCAAGGCCTGGGAGATATGCGATCGCAAAGGACGGGTTGACCATACTGGACGCCATCGCTACTGCCGGGGACCTCGGTATACAGGGCAACCGGGAGAATATCAAGGTCCTTAGGAATGAGAGCGGCTTCCAGAAGACCTACGAGCTGGATCTCTGCTCCACGAGGAGCCTGATCTACTCTCCGGCATATTATCTCCAGCAAGGCGATGTCATATACGTCGAGCCTAATGATCTTCGCAAGCGTCAGTCTAAAGTCAATGGCAACAATGTCCGTTCCGCCTCATTCTGGATGAGCCTCGGATCGTTCGTGACCTCGACCATCCTGGTTATCCAGAGGATCAGCCGGTATATGTAAGATGCTAAAAAACAATCAAATAAAAGAATATTATCACAAATGGAAAGTAACGAGATAATCACCGCGAACGCTCCTCAGGAGGAGGAGTTCAGTTTACGAGAGTTTTTTCACCGGTGTCTCTCGAGGTGGTACTGGTTTGTGATCTCCTTGGTGGTCTGCCTTCTGGTTGGCGCGTATATTGTCTTGACGACAGCTCCTGTCTACCAATCTTCTGCGGAAGTTCAGATCAAATCTGACAGCAGGGGACGTTCGATTGACAACTCCAATGAGTTCAACGAGATGGGAATCTTCTCGACACGTACCAACGTCTACAATGAGTTGCGGGCATTCCGTTCGCCGGATATAATGGGCGAGGTGGTAGATCAACTTAATCTATGCATGGATTACAAGTATTCTGGTCGTAGGTTTGATGTAACTATGTATGGAACTAGTCTTCCTATTAATGCTGAGTTAATTGATGTTCCAGACAATCAGAGAGCTGAATTCAACTTAGATTGTAAAAAAGAAGGAAAGGTAATTCTCGATGGCTTTGTTCTTCAGAAAGATAAGCTTGGTGGTGATAAAGTTGTCGGTGCTTTAGGGGATACTTTAAGTACACCTCTTGGTAGAGTGACGATCACCAAAACTCGTTATTATCCTGAAGATGGTTATAGCCGTGAGATTAGTGTTATAAAGATGTCAAGGAAAGGGACCATATCTGCGTTCAGTAAACGATTGACTGTAGCCCATTCCGATAAAATGTCGGATATGATTTCTATAATCCTCGATGATGTTTCTACCCAACGAGCTCAAGATGTCGTAAGTACATTGGTCTCTGTTTATAACGCTAAGTGGGTTCAGGACAAGAATATGCTCGCCAGGGCTACTTCCGAATTCATCAACGACCGTCTCAAAGTGATTGAGGGCGAGCTTTCCGATGTGGATTCCGACATTTCGGCTTACAAGTCAGCCAATATGATCCCGGATGTCGGGGCCGCAGCCGACCTTTATATGCAGCAGAATGTCGCTCTTGACCAGAAGATGCAAGACTTGAATAACCAGCTATATATGGCTCGTTATGTGAAAAACTATCTTAACAATGAGGGCAGTAATAATCAGCCATTGCCCGCCAATATGGGTATTACAAACTCAGCTATCGATGCGCGTATTAACGATTACAATAAGAAACTAATTGAGAGAAATAATCTGGTTGAGAATTCAGGCGAGAACAACGTGCTGGTCAAGGATATGGACAAAACCCTCGAGTCGATGAGAGGAGCTATCTCAATCTCTATGGACAATGAGATTCTGTCTCTTAATACCAGGTACAGCAGTCTTCAGGGCCAGTCTAGATCCACTTCAGCCAAGATAGCGGCCAACCCGAAGCAGGCCAACCAACTACTCAGCGTCGAGAGGCAGCAGAGCGTAAAGCAGAGCCTGTACCTATATCTCCTCCAGAAACGAGAGGAAAATGAGTTGTCACAGGCTTTTACTGCATACAACACCAGGGTGATAAAGCATCCTCTAATTAATGGCCCTGTTGCTCCTAAAAAGAGTCAGATATTGTTAGTGGCATTCTTTTTAGGGCTATTGATTCCCTTGATTGCGATGTTCATAATTATGGTTTCTGACAACAAGATCCATTCTAAGAAGGATCTCAAGGCACTTTCTTTGCCTTATCTCGGGGAGATACCTCTTGCTTCGAAGAAGAGGAATCTGTTGGGTAAAGTCAAAAGAAAAGCCCTGGACTCCAATTCGATTGTGGTTGAGCACGGCAACAGGAACGCTGTCAACGAGGCCTTCAGGGTCATGAGGACCAACCTTGAGTTTATGACCAAGGATCCTGCGGCCAATGTGATAGCCACGACATCGTTCAACCCGGGCTCGGGCAAGTCATTCACCTCGATGAACCTCGCTATTTGCTTGGCCATCAAGGAGAAGAAAGTCCTTGTGATCGACGCGGACCTGCGCCATGGATCTCTCTCCGAGTTCACAGGCAACCCTGCGCGGGGGCTCAGCGACTACCTCGCCGGAAAGACAAATGACTCAGGCTCTATCATTGTCCAGTCGCCTAATTATCCGACCATGTCTGTGATCCCTGTCGGTACCATCCCTCCGAACCCGGCAGAGCTTATCGCCGACCCGAGGTTCGCCCGCTTGGTTGAAGAATTGAAGGCCAAGTACGACTATGTGATCATTGACTGCCCTCCTGTCAACATCGTGACTGACGCCAAGGTGGTCAATGAGTTTGTGGACAGGACGATCTTCATCTTGAGGGCAGGGATGCTCGAGAAGGAGCTGGTCCCCGAGTTGGAAGCTATGTACAAGAACGGGGAGTACAAGAACCTTACTTATGTCCTCAACGGAACCTCCTCTGGAAGTGGTTATTACGGCCACTATGGCCATTATGGCCACTACTACGGCAATTACGGGTATTACGGAAAAGAGTCAAGCAAGAAAACGGCTAAGGCATAAATCCATGGCGAATGCGGGAATAGCTCTCCCGAGGAAATAAACCGATGGCAAAGAAAGTATTTGTCTCAGGATGTTACGACCTGTTGCACAGCGGCCACGTGGAGTTTTTCCGCCAGGCCTCCGCTTACGGTGATCTATACGTCGGGATTGGCAGCGACGCCACTATCCTTGACTACAAGCGCCACAAGACTGTATACTCAGAGCAGGAGCGCCTATTTATGGTGAAGAGTATCCGCTACGTGAAGGATGCCTTCATTAACACCGGAGGAGGGATTCTCGATTTCATCCCCACTCTGGACATTGTCCACCCCGACATTCTTGTGGTGAACAGCGACGGCGACAGCGAGCAGAAGCGGCGTCTTTGTGAGGAACGTGGAATTGAATACATAATCCTGAGCCGGGATCCGCATGAGGGGCTGGCCGCGCGGAGCAGCACCGATCTTAAGAAGACGGGAAGCCGGATCCCTACCCGCCTTGACCTGGCCGGGACCTGGATTGACCAGCCTTATGTGAGCAGTTATGCTCCGGGTTGGGCGATCACGATAAGTCTGGAGCCCACTTTCGAGATACGCGAGCGATGCGGCCTAAGTACAAGCACTCGGAATATGATCCGCAAGATCTGGCCATACCAGTTGCCCAATATGGATCCGGAGATGCTGGCCAAACTCGTGTTTTGCCTCGAGAATGACCCTGAGCGAGGTGATGGCATCATCTCCGGGGCGCAAGATAGCATCGGAATATGCTTTCCCGGCCTTTGCCGCCACTATTACGACAAACGCTTCTGGCCAGAGCGGATAGAGACATGCCGGGATGAGAGTGTCCTCACATGGTTGGAGAACCATCTGGTAATGATTCCGATTGAACCTCGTCGTCCAGGTTGGTCCGTTGTAGAA
>JAFVED010000020.1 GCA_017478125.1 Bacteroidales bacterium
CCTCCTGAAGCGGGAAGTCCGCCAAATGGGTCCGTCTTTCCTGCCAGACACTTCTTTTGTCCTCATCGACCCCGAGGAACTCACTCATGTCCGATGCCGTGTCAAAAACCATCCTCACAAGACCGAGGGAGGCTATCGGGTTCTTTGTCCCGACGGTGCCCTCGTGGATTGCGTCGTTGTAGATCACATAGCGGTCATCCTCCCTGGTCAGGTAATCTTCCCAGAAAGTCGCCACTCCTTTCACAAAAGGATAGACCTTGGCCGCATATTCCTTGTCCCATGTGTGGTAAAACCTCATGGCGAGGTTCACGACAGCATAAGCCGAGTTGCTCTTCTGACCCCAGAACATGCCACCTTTCTCAATATTGCCGTTCGCGCGCCATTCTCCGTGAAGCTGTTCCATACGGTCCGACCAGCGGGTGGTCTCTATTCCGAGAGGACCGATCCCGACCGGCAGCATGATGCCGCCTGGAATCCCGCAGACTTTATCCGAGTAAAACTCTCCTATCGGGATAGAGGCAAGGATCGGAGCGTCGTAGGTGTCGGCCTGTTCCAGACGATTGGCTGAATACAGGGCGTAGAAAGGGGCCATGAAGTTGTAGTTGAGATGGTAGTCGGCCATCCACCATGGTGGTTCCTGGGTGATCCAGGTGCCGAAGAGGGGCGGCGGGAAGTCGGGGTCACGGCTGCAGCAGGCCATGCCGTACAGCGAGACATAGTACTGCCTCTCGATGTCCGGATCAGGGATCGACACATAGGATTTCTCCCAATATTCCCTCCACCACCGCTCATGTTCTTCCCTAATACGCCTGCGGCAAGACGACCCTCGGCGACCATTTACCCGGATAGGGCGCGAAGCGCAGGGAGACGAAGCGATTGGCGCCACACGGGAGATGCCTGTCGGCAATAGTTTTGCGGAGAAATACAATCTGCGCCTGCCGATGGGATACAATGGTTATTTCACCATCGAGGATGGCCTGGCGGCGTCCAAAGCCACTGGGAAACCCGTCTTCGTCGACATCACCGGCCACGGCTGCGTCAACTGCCGCGAGATGGAGCAGCGTGTCTGGTCCGACCCCAAAGTCCAGGACCTGATGAAGAATGAATACGTCATGGTATTCCTCTACAACGACGACAAGACGAAGCTCGACAAGGAGGACTGGGTCACCACCGATGAGGGTAAGACACTCAAAGACATCGGCAGGGTCAACTCCCACATAGTCAGGGAGAGGTTCAATGTCAACGCCCAGCCCAACTATGCGCTGCTGGACTCTGACGGAGACTTGCTTGTCCCCGTCAGAGGTTACAACCTCTCAGTAGAGGGATTCGTCAAATTCCTGGAATCAGGACTGGAAGAGTTCCGGAACAACGGATAATCAACTACCCGAAAATGGACATCGGAACCTCCCCTGTCCAGCATAACGGCTGATCCACCCCAAAAAGGTGGAGGACAGTGGAGGCGGTATTGACCGTGTTATTCGCCTCGGTGATCTCGAACCCTTTCTTGATCCCGGGGCCTTTTATTACCCAAGGGACAATCATCTCCTCAGGGCTTATCCCACCGTGTCCCTTCCCGATGCCACCGTGATCGGTAATGAACATAAGATGAGACTCCTCGTACAAGCCTTCTCTCTTCAGGAAACCGATCATCCTTCCGATCTGGGCATCCCCTTCCTCGATCGAGCGTATATACTCGGGAGACATCCACTCAAAAGTATGGCCGACATGGTCGGTGTGGACATTGTACAGGAACATGAACAACTTGTCCTTCTTGTGGTTCCCGAGGAACTCCATCGCACGGTCATACAGGGCGGGATAACCCTCGTCGGAAGACGAGAGCTTGTCGTCCATGTACTTCGGGTTCATGCCGTTGATCAGGGGCATCCAGTTCCAGTAATAGGCCGTCTTGATCCCTGGGACATTGTCTTTCAGGACCTTGAACACAGACGGGAAATAGCCCTCGGCGTCAGTCTCGACCGCCCGCAGCTTATACTTGTCGACTGTCCAGCCGTTGTCTGTCACCCCATGTACCTCGGGGACGGCTCCGGTGAGATGGCTGGTATAGTTCGGCAGGGTCACGGAGGGCATCACGTCCCTGGTGGTGAAAGAGGCAGCCCCGGTCTCGATCAGGGAATCTATATTCGGTGTCATGGCCTGCCTGAGGCCGTCTACCCGGATCCCGTCAAAAGTGAATATTATCACCCTTTTAGTATTGGGTCTCCCTTTCCTGGACCTGGCCCGCGCCTCAAAAGCGAGAGGCCCGGCCATAGTCAGAGCCGCGGCGCCGGCGCCGGCGGCAACGCTCTTCTTGAAAAAATCTCTCCTTGAAATAGTCATCGCGATGTGGTTTTGTTCTCCAAGATAAGGATTATTTGAGAAAAATTCTTATGTTTATCCGATAAAGTCTCACAATATGCCAAAATCCAGATTCAACCAGGCTGTCCTCCCTGTGATGTTCGGGTTCTTTATAATGGGATTCGTGGACATCGTCGGAGTCGCCACCAATTATGTGAAAGCCGACTTCGCCGGGATAGATGACAAGGTGGCCAGCCTCATTTCCCTATCTTGTTTCCTATGGTTCCTGATCTTGTCCATTCCCACCGGGATGCTCATGAACAGGATAGGGAGGAAAAAGACAGTCCTGCTCAGCTTCGCGGTCACGACCATAGCCATGCTCGTGCCGGTGATCAGGTACAACTTCGCCTTCGTCCTGGCCGCTTTCGCTATGCTCGGAATAGGGAACACCATCCTGCAGGTAGCCCTCAACCCCCTGGTCAGCAGCGTCGTGTCCTCCGACAAGTTGACCGGGACAATGACTCTCGGCCAATTCATCAAGGCCATAAGCTCTTTCCTCGGCCCTATTCTCACCGCCATGTTCGCCGGAAGCGTGTTCGGTTGGAAGACTGTCTTCCCGGCTTATGCCATAGTGACAATCCTCGCGATGGTCTGGCTCACCTTATCCCCTATCCAGGAGACCTTGATAGATAAAGGGGAGATCTCCTTCTCCAGGACGTTCTCCTTGCTGAAGGACAAGTACATAGTGTTGTTCTTCATCGGGATCCTGGTGCTTGTGGGCGTTGACGTGGGAATGGGCGTGACCTTCCCGAAACTGCTTCAGGAAAGGTGCTCGCTCCCGCTCGAGAAAGCCGGGATGGGAAACAGCGTATACTTCCTGGCCAGGACAGTGGGAGCCTTTATCGGAGGGATAGCCCTGATGAGATACCCTTCACGCAAGTTTTTTTCAGCCAGCGTATTACTGGCCTTGGCCTGCCTTATCTGCCTTGTGTTCGCCCGCGGCCTGGCAGTGATCCTGGTACTTGTGGCTCTTTTCGGTCTGGGTTACGCCAACCTATTCTCCATCGTGTTCTCCACGTCAATGCTTAGAGTCCCCGAGAAGACTAACGAGGTCTCGTCCCTGTTGATTGTGGGAGTGTGCGGCGGAGGAATCATTCCCCCCATCCTCGGGGTCATCACCGACACGTTCGGCAACCAGGCCGCGGCGCTGATCGCCTTGACTGTAGCCTGGATATTCATGGTGGTACTGATCCCGTTCGTGAGCAAGGTATCACTTGACCAAGAGTCCAAGAATTGACATTACAGCGAATGGAAGACAGAATGTTGGTCGGCGTGGACATAGGCGGCACGAAGTGCGCCATCACGCTCGGAGAGATGAGCCGGGGCACTCGGGAAGGTGACATTCGGATAAAGGACAAGGCATCCTTCCTGACCACCGATGTCAGCGGCACGATCCGGGACATCAAAGGGGCCATAAAGGGAGTCCTTGAAAGGAACCAGCTCACAGACAAGGATATACAGGCCATCGGAATCAGCTGCGGAGGGCCTCTGGACAGCAAGCGTGGCGTGGTGATGTCGCCTCCTAACCTGCCTGGATGGGACAATATTCCCATTGTGGACATCCTCCGCGAGGAGTTCGGAGTCAAGGCCGCCATACATAACGACGCGAACGCCTGCGCCCTGGCCGAATGGAAGTTCGGCGCCGGAAAAGGGACCAGGAACATGGTATTCATGACTTTCGGCACAGGCCTCGGAGCGGGTCTTATCATCGACGGAAAACTCTACACCGGAACAAATGACAACGCCGGCGAGCTTGGGCATTTAAGACTTGAGAGTTTCGGTCCGGTGGGCTACGGCAAGGCCGGCTCGTTCGAGGGTTTCTGCAGCGGAAGCGGCATCGGGCAACTCGCCAGGGACATGGCCATGGAAGCCATGCAGATGGGCCTCCGGGTCCCGTGGTGCCCGGACGGGGATCTCTCCGGGATAAGCGCCAAAAAGGTCGCCGAGGCTCTCCGGGAAGGAGACCCGCTGGCGAAGAGAGTTTACGAGATCTCAGCCAGACATCTCGGCTACGGCCTGTCAATGGTCATAGACATCCTCAACCCTGAGATGATCGTGATCGGCAGCATTTTCGCCCGCAACGAGGATGTGTTCAGGCCCCTGATGGAAGAGGTGATCGGAATGGAAGCCCTGCCCCTGGCAAGCAAGGTCTGCAAGATTGTGCCGGCCGCCCTCGGAGAGGCTGTCGGGGATTACGCCGCGCTTTCGATAGCAGCTGACATACAATGATTTCCCGGAATATGACAGAATCTATCATACAATTCAGCCTGGATGAGGCAAGAGAGGAATTGGAGCTCTTTCTCGCGGATTCATCCACCGTCCCCGCGATAGAGAGCGCCGCCGCAGTGATGGTGGGCTGCCTGTCCCGGGGAGGCAAGATCGTCAGCTGCGGCAACGGCGGATCACTCTGCGACGCGACCCATTTCGCCGAAGAGCTCACCGGACGGTTCAGGAATGACCGGAGACCGTTCCCCGCGATGACGATAAACGATCCGGCTTACCTCACATGCGTCGGCAACGACTACTCCTTCGATGAGGTTTTCTCACGCTGGGTCGAGGCCTTCGGAAAACCGGAAGACGTTCTCCTCGCCATCAGCACAAGCGGATCGTCGAAGAATATCCTCCTGGCCGCTGAAGCCGCCAGGAAGGCCGGGATGAAGGTGGTGGCGCTGACCTCAAAAAAAGGCAAGCTCCTCACGGGACTCGCCGACGTGTCAATCATGGCTCCCGACGCTCCCCACTCTGACCGTATCCAGGAGATCCACATCAAGGTGATCCACATCCTCATCGAGGCGATCGAGGACTTCCTCCTTGCTGGGAGGATGACCGAAGGCTGATTTGTAGGCGCGGGAAAAAGAGGAGAGGTTGCCGAACCCGGCGTCCGCCATAGCCTCCTGGACCTCGCACCCCCGGCCACGCAGAATCTCCCGCGCCAGATCCAGGCGTTTTCTGACAAGCCACTTCCTTGGAGGGATCCCGTATGCCTCCCGGAAATCCCTGTTGAAGGTCGAGAGGCTCCTGCCTGTATAATGGGCGTAATCAGAGAGGGACATCTCGGCCATATAGTTTTCCTCCATGAATCCGACAAGATCGATCTTCCAACGGCTGGTGAAATCGAAAAGGGACGCGTACAGATTCGGATCTGTCCGTAGGATACACATCAGCCCTTCGGCCATCTTCAACTCGAGCCAAGTCCTGTCAGGATTCTCGTCGGACCAGAAAAACGGCATCAGCGACTGAAATAATGCCGAGACATCTGGACGGGACGGTATTGTGACCACAGGATCCTCCCCCCTGCGCGCCCAGACCGGAACCGGCACCCCGCGCAGGGACCGGTAATATCTCAACAAATATTCCCGGGTGAACCTCATCGTGACAGCCTTGTACGGAGCCCCGTCTTTCTCCCTGGACTTCGCGAGGGTGACACGGCAGTCTTTCCTGACAAAGGCGCAATCTCCCTGCGAGAGGACAGACACGCCTTCAGGGCCAATTATCTCCAACTTTCCCCCGCTCAGATAGATAAGGGCATGGTCGCGAAGGGAGAACTCTTCCCTGGAGTTCTCCTTGTGGATGCAGGAGAAGGCCACATTGCCATATTCGAGAACCCTTGAATCTTCCATAAAATGACACGCTACGCAAAATAAAATGACACGTGACGCAAAGTTAAGTATTATTATTATCACTTATTTCGCATTGTATATAAATATGGACTTAACATGCGCGAGTTATTCATCTCCACGGCCTTGGCGGCCGTCTCATTAACCATGACCGCTGGGCCGGTCGAAAAGACAGACACCCTGAGATCCTCTGTCGTGACCGGAACCCGCGTCACCATGCTCCGGGACCAGGTCCCGTCCCAGATCACTGTCATCGGAGGGGAAACGATCTCCGCCACCCTTGAGAATACCGTCCTTCCCGCCCTTGCCGAGAAGGTTCCGGGCTTATTCATAACAAGCAGAGGCGTCACTGGCTACGGTGTCTCTTCCGGCGGCACAGGGGCCATCTCTCTCCGCGGATTCGGAGCCGACGCGGGAAGGGTCCTGATACTCATTGACGGGCATCCACAGTTCGAGTCAATCTACGGACATCCTGTAGCCGACGAGTACCTCGCGGCCAACGCCGGGAAAATAGAAGTCTCCAGGGGTGCCGCCTCAGTCCTGTACGGGTCGAACGCTATGGGCGGAGCCATCAACATCCTCACGAGAAAACCGGTCCGAGACGGGAACGAATTGGGGGTCAAGGTCATGGGAGGATCATTCGGGACCTTCAGGGGGCAGCTGACCGACTCCTACAAAAAGGACCGGTTCTCTTCCAGCGTATCTTTCAGTTATGACCGGACCGACGGTCACAGGGACAATTCCGCCTTCAACTCTATCGGCGGGATGGCCAACGCCGCGTACGACTTGGGCCGTGCCTGGAAAGCCGGCGCCAGATTCAGCCTTGTCGACGCGGAGTCACAGAATCCCGGACCGGTCTCGGCACCCATCCTCGAAGGGACGGCCAACACTATCCGGGGTATGGCGGGCATGTCTCTTGAGAATGAATACGACAACACCTCCGGCTCGGTGGATCTTTACTACAACTGGGGCAACCACATCATCAATGACGGCCACACCGCGGAAAGGCCTCCCCAGGAGTATCTTTTCCACGGCACGGACTTCACCGCGGGACTTACGGCGCACCAGACGGCACGCCTGTTCAAAGGCAACCGCCTCACCGCCGGAGTTGACTTGCTCCACTACGGCGGAAACGCCTACCGCAATCCGCAGACGGAAATCTACGCCGACCACAAGAAACTCGACGAGCAAGCCATCTATCTCTTTGACAACCAGGAATTAGGCAGATTCCTTCTCAGCGCCGGACTCCGTATGGACCACCACAGCGCCTACGGGGTTGAGTGGCTGCCTCATCTCGGATTGTCGTGGCGACCGGACGACCTTGGCTTTGTCAAGGCATCCGTGTCAAAGGGCTTTCGCATGCCTAACATGAGGGAGTTGTACATGTACGCTGTCGCCAATGAGGACCTGCTTCCCGAACAAGCATGGAGTTATGATCTCGGAATAGGCCGTCACTTCCTCGACGGAGCCCTCAATCTCGAGGCCGGGGTCTATTACACAAAAGGCGACAATATCATCGAAGTGACAGTGGCCGACGGTGTCAGGCAGAACCGCAACGCCGGATCCTTTGAGAATTACGGGGTGGAGTTCTCCGCGGATTGGAGGATCACTCCCACACTTTCAGCCGAGGGCAATTACAGTTACCTGCACATGGCCAAGATCCTCACCGGAGCGCCCGTACATAAAGGCTGGGCCGGATTGTGCTGGACACCCGGCCGTTTCTCCGCCCGGATCGGGGCGATGTGGATCTCCGACCTCTATCTCGCCGCGGGAGATGCCCCACAAAAGCAAAGCTACACTGACATAAAAGCCAGTGCAGCTTACAAAATCACAGACAAGATCTCTGTTTTCGTCCGAGGGACAAACCTCCTTGGAAAAAGTTACGAGACCCTCGCGGGGTTCCCCGAGCCTGGAGCCACCTTCCTCGGAGGTGTCAGCCTGGACATCACCTCTTCGAGGTGACTTCCTTCTCATAGCGCTCGATGCAAGGGATGTACTCCTCGCCGACGGGAACGCCGTTCTTGCAGTTGAAGTAGTCGTAGACAGCACCGAAAGGAAGGCTCTTGGCCTCCACAACGAGTGCGAGCTTCTGGAAGCCCTGGCCATTGGCCTCATACTCACGAAGTTTGGCGAGAGGCTCAAGAAGGGCGCTGAGGATGCACTTCTGGGCGGCTCGTGTTCCGATGATATAGGCGCCTATCCTGTTGATCGAGGCGTCGAAATAGTCCAGACCCACATGGGCGCGGCCAAGGGCGTCGCTGCGGACCAGCTCCTTGAAGAAGTCCAAGGTCATGTCGTTCATGATGGTCACGTGGTCGGAATCCCAGCGGATAGGACGGCTGACATGGAGCATCAGCTCTGGCACATAAAGGAGCAGGGACGACACCTTGTCCGCCACATTCTCCGTGGGCTCGTAGTGGCCCGTGTCGAGGGTATAAATGACCTTGCGGGTAGCGCAATAGCCCTCATAGAAGTCCATCGAGCCGACAGTGTAGCTCTCAAGGCCGATACCGAACAGCTTGGCCTCCACGCAGCTCTTCATCCCTGGAAGGTCCTCCTTCAGGATCTCATCCAGCGAATCAGCCAGGATCTCGCGGTACTTCTTGCGGTTGACAGTGTAGTCCTTCTGCCCGTCATGGACCCAGATGTTCATGATGCAGGGATCGTCCTGTGCCTTACCCATCGCGTCAGCGATGCGGCGGCAGCGCTTCGTGTGCTCGATCCAGAACTCGCGGATAGCGGGATCAGGGTTGGCGAGAGACAGGTCCCCGCTCTTCGGGTGGCCGAAAGAGGTGGAGTTGAAGTCAAGTTTGAAATTGTTGGCCTTGGCCCACTCGATCCAGCTCTGGAAATGCTCGATGCCTACCTCGTCCCTGTCGACGAACTTGCCGCCGAAGTCTCCGTAGATCTCATGGAGGTTGACCCGGTGGTGGCCGGCCAGGAGTTTCTGGACGAACTCAAGGTCCGCGCGGACCTCATCGATGTTACGGGCGCGTCCGGGATAGTTTCCGGTGGTCTGGATACCGCCTGAAAGCCCTGCGGCGCTCTCGAAGCCGATCACGTCATCAGTCTGCCAGCAATGGAGGGAGATCTGCTGCTTCTCGAGAAGCTCGACAGCCTTGTCAGTGTCAACGCCGATGGAGGCGTAGCGCTCCTTGGCCATCTCGTAGGCCTGGAGGATTTTCTGCTCGTTCATATCAGTGAATATTAATTATTTGGATAATAAGTTTTTGTCTCAATGGAGCCGGCGATGATACGGCGCATCTCCCAGCGGTCCCTCACAAGCCCGGCGACCTTGGCCTGCATCATGATGTTACCGATCGCCGTGCCCTCGACAGGACCGGCGACGACAGGCATGCCGAGAGTGTCAGCCGTAAGCTGGCTCACGAGCTTGTTGGCGGATCCGCCTCCGATCACATGGAGCTTGTCGATAGTGAAAGAGGCGAAGCTCTGGAGCATGGCGATGACTGACTTGTACTTTCTGGTCAGGCTGTGGTAGATACAGCTGATCATCTCGGCGTCGTTTGCCGGAACCCTCTGCCCGGACTCAGCCAAGGCCTTCTTGATCTCCGCGTCCATATCCTTAGGGGCGGCGAAACGGGGATCGTCCGGGTCGATGGTGGACGGGAAATCAATAGCTTCCCTACCCATGGCCTCGATCTGGGCATAAGTATACTCGCGCCCCTCAGCGGCCCAGGTCTTTCGGCTCTGCTCAAGGAGCCACATCCCGGTGATGTTCTTCAGGAACCTCGTGGTGCCCTCGATACCGCCCTCGTTGGTGACATTATATTCGTATGACTTTTCATTGATGACGGGCACAGGGGACTCGATGCCCATAAGGCTCCACGTGCCGCTGCTCAGGTACGCGAAACGCTCGTTCTCAGCCGGGACGGCAGCTATGGCGGAGGCCGTGTCATGCCCGGCGACAGCGATCACGGGTACAGGATCCATCCCGGTCTCGTCGCATATCTCCTTCTTCAGGAGACCGACCCTGGTACCAGGCTGGACAATGGGTCTGAGAATCTTGGGATCGATCCCGAGACGCTCGAGAAGGGTCCTGTCGAAATCACGTGTGCGGGGATCGATCAGGCCGGATGTCGAGGCGTCGGTGTACTCGCATACCCTCTCGCCAGTGAGCATATAGGACAGGAGATCAGGCATGAAGAGGATCTCCTCGGCCTGATGGACGGGAGAGTCGGGATCCTTGTGCTGCGCGTAGATCTGGAAAATCGTGTTGAAGTTCATGATCTGCGTGCCGGTCACCCCGTACAGATCCTCTTTGGGTATGATCTGGAAGACTTCTTCCGGAATGCCGTCAGTATAGGGGTCGCGGTATGCCCTGGGAAGTCCCAGGATGCCACCGTCAGGGCCTACGCAGCCGAAATCGACTCCCCATGTGTCAATCCCGATCGACTCTATCTTGACTCCGCTGCCGGCCAGCTTGGCAAGAGCCGCCTTGAAATGGCCGAAAAGGGAGTAAATGTCCCAGTAATACTTGCCGCCGTCCTCTTTCACGGCGTTAGGGAACCGGTAGATTTCCTCAGACGACAACCTGCCGTCCTCGACTTTGCCGAGAATGGCCCTACCGCTGGTCGCGCCGAGATCAAAAGCCAGAAAATTCATGATGATTATGTGGTATGATTTGATTTGTGCAAATTTCGTTTATTTAACATGATGAGCGCTGAAGAATCTGACATTACAACTTGGAAAAATGACCCGGATTTTTCATATCTTTGTGATTGAGTGAAAACCATGGAATCAGTCCATCTCAAATATTTGGCGGTCAATCCGGTCGACTTGCGGTGGGGTACGGCCGTCAACTCGGCCGGCTTCCAGGAGATCGCCCCGGGGATGGATTATCCACCGAGGAACCATCCGTCCAGATATGTTTTCACTGTCGAGAGCGGAAGGGTGCTGGAAGAGTACCAGCTCCTTTATATCACCGAGGGACGGGGGAAGTTTTATTGCGAGACGCTCGGGAGAGGCAAACCAGTACAGGTGGAGAGCGGGATGATGTTCCTCCTGTTCCCCGGAGAGTGGCATTCCTACCATCCCGACCTCCAGACCGGATGGAAAGAGTACTGGATCGGCTTCAACGGCCATTTTGTTGACAACCTGATCGAGATGGGGTTCTTCTCCAAGGACCGGCCCGTGTTCAAAGTCAACATCCACGAGAACATCGTGGCCCTTTATAACGAGGCGATCGTCGCCGCCGTGAAACAAGAATCCTGTTTCCAGCAGCTTCTGGCCGGGATTGTGGGGAACCTTCTAAGCCTGGCTTATTTCTATGACAGGAACTCCCAGTTCGAGGAGTCCGACTTGGCCAGGAGAATCAGCCAGGCCAAGGTGATCATCCAGGACAACTACACGGACATCTCCCCGGAGGAGGTGGCCTCAAGGCTCTTTATGAGCTACTCCACCTTCCGGAAAACGTTCAAGGAATATACCGGGTTCTCCCCCGCCAGATACATCAGCGAGATCCGTATGGGCAAGGCCAAGGAACTCCTCACCAACACATCGGTGAGCATCAAGGAAGTAGCCTACCGCGTGGGTTACAACAACCATGACTATTTCTTCACGGCTTTCCGCAACAGGACCGGAAGGACTCCGGCCGAATACAGGTCAATGACCCAGGGCACCAAGGTCTGAACGCCTATCTTCTCCCGAAAAGCAGCTCCATATCCCTGTCCAGGGCCGGGCCGGCCACGGACTCCGGGACAAACTTCCAGCCGCCTATCACGGACTCGTCACCCACAGCCTCCGGGGATATCTCACCATTCTTGAGAAGATACTCATAGAGAATGTTCCTTATCTCGGGATAAGTGGCCACGAGCCTCTGTTCGAGATTTCCGGTGTCCACTCCGGCAGCGACCATCAGGCCACCTCCTCCGCTTGCCCTGTAAGAGGTCGCGGCGACGTTATATGTCCTGTCCATATCGAAAGGAGACCCGTCAGCCATCGAGCTGATCGCGACGCGGCTCCCTGCCGGTTTGGTGACATCCACGCTGTACACAAGCCCTCCGGCCGAGTCGAAATTGTAAGAACGGTTGATGAAGGACCATGAGTCCTGGCCGACACGCGCGTCTCCCCTGTTCATTATCTTGAGCACATGGCTCTGACCCGCGGACAAGGTGTTGATCCACCCGTCATAAGACGCCTCGAGATAGTCCTTTATCTCTTTGCCCGTCATTTTGAGGACATAGAGCTGGTTCTCAAAAGGATAGATAGTGAAGAGGTCGTTGTAGATAATGTCACCGGCCTTGACCGTGCCGTTGAAAGTCAAAGGCGCGGCCAGTGAGATCTCAGCCTCCGGGCAAGAGAGGGACAGCGGGTGGAGAAGATTCATGTAGTCGCACATTCCCCGGAAGGACTCCCTGGTTATGAGGCCGGACTTCAGCGTACCCACTTTTTTGGTAGTGAAACTCTTGACAGCCAGATAGTTGTCATGAAACTTGCGCCGCATCTCGACATCCACTTTGGAGCGCTCGACAGGGATCAGTCCGGCGGATAAAACCTTATCATCTACCTTCCCTTTCCTGACAGTGAACTCAATCTTCCCCTGTCCGAGGAAACGGCTGTGGCTTCCCGAGTTGACAAGGGCTATCGAGTCGGAAGTGATGACCTTGGGCCTATGGTCATGGGAGCATACGAGGAAATCGACCCCGTGAAGACTCTTCATCAGATCGAGGCCCTGGCTCTCAAGCTGGGAGCCGTCGCCGTCTCCTGTGGCGGAATGGACAGCCACTATGACAATGTGCGGCTTCTCTCTCTCCAGAACCCTGTCCACATCCTGCTGCACCAGGGGGATCAAGCTCACGAATCTCATCCCGGACCACAACCGTTCGGGAAGCCATGCGGCCATATTGGCGTTGTCATAGCCCAGGACGGCGATTTTCAGCCCGTGGCGCCTAAGGATCGTATATGTCTTGAAATAAGGCTTCCCGTTGTCATTCCTGATGGCGTTGCCCGCCAGCACCGGTATGCCTTTAGACTCGATCTGGGAGACCACCCGGTCATAGACGGCATGACCGGTCTCTATGTCGTGGTTCCCGAGGACGACGGCATCATAACCCATGTACTCGGCCATCTGCGGATAGACGTGCGGGGGGAGTGTGTCCACATAATTGTAATAATATGCCGAATTGTCTCCTTGAAGGATATCCCCGGCATCCACAAGAATCACGTTCTCCTCCCCTGCCGCAGTCCGGACACTGTCTATCAAATACTTAATGGAATATAATGAACGCTTGACATTTCCCCCGACATAAGTGGAGTCGAAGAAAGTGCCATGAACATCATTGGTGGTCAGAAGGGTCAGCGAATATTTCCCATCCCTGGGACCCGAACAGGACACGGCGGCGATGAGGGCCGCGGCGGAAAGAAAGGACACAATATTTCTCATGGCTACAAAAATAGTATTTTTTCTTATTTTAGCGCCATGGAAGAATTGAAACTTCAGACTCCCGTACAGGCTGGCAAGAGCCGCGTGGCGGTGTCGGTCAATGACCAGGTCATCACCCTCGGCAGCTGCTTCGCCGACAGTATCGGAATGAGAATGGAGGAGCTTGGCCTCAACTCGCTGGCCAATCCCTTCGGCACGCTTTACAATCCGGTCTCGATCCGCGACTCTATCGCGAGACTTGCCTCCGGAATCCCGTTCTCGCCCAAAGACTGCGTCACTATGGGAGCCGGGTCAGGCCTGGTGTGCTCATTCAGCCACCATACCAAATCCGCCCGGAGGACTGAGGAAGAATTCCTATCCGACGCCAACTCGTCGCTGGAGAAAGCCTCCGGTTTTTGGGAATCCGCCACAAAAGTCATTATAACCCTCGGGACAGCCTGGTGTTTCAAGCATATCGCCACTGGCGAGATCGTGTCCAACTGCCTGAAAAGGGACGCCAGGGAATTCGACCGCAAACGCCTGACCGTAGAGGAGGTCTCCGCGCTTTTGAGCAACCTGGTTCGCGGGTTTCCCGGGAAAGAGTTCATTTTCTCTGTCTCCCCCATACGGCACCTGAAGGACGGAGCCCATGGGAACCAATTGAGCAAGAGCACCTTGCTCCTCGCCGTCGATGAGGTGACCAAGGCCTATCCCGAGAGGGCGGATTATTTCCCGGCCTATGAGATATTCATGGACGAGCTCCGGGACTACCGGTTCTATGCCCCGGACATGACGCACCCGTCCGGCCAGGCCGCGGAATACATCTGGTCAAGATTCGTTGACTGGGCCTTCCCGACCGCCGACATCCCGGAGCTGCTCAGCCGCGAGAAGAGACTCGCCGCCTCAAGGCACCGTCCCATCAACGGAAGATGAACAGGAATACGTAGCTGAGATTGTCGCGGACATTTCGTATATTCGCGGTCTCATTGATTTATTTAAAAAACAGAACCCCAAATGTTCGAGAACCTACAGGAAAGACTGGAGCGATCCTTCAAGATTTTGAAGGGAGAAGGCAA
>JAFVED010000232.1 GCA_017478125.1 Bacteroidales bacterium
CAACAGCCAGAAACCCTCCAAGCCCCACACCCAGGAGACCCGCGACTATCTATGCGAGGAGCTCCACAAGCTCGGCGAGTTCGCCAAGAGCCACGGGACGACCGTGATCCTCGAGCCTCTCAACCGCAAAGAAGCCTACTTCATGCGCCTCGTGGCCGACGCCGCGGCGATCGCGCGCGACGCTGACAGCGACGGTGTGAAGGCGATGGGCGACTTCTGGCACATGCAGGAGGAGACCTCCGACTTCGGAGCCCTCATGTCCGCAGGCAAGAAGTACCTCCAGCACATCCACATCGCGAGCCGAGGCAACCGCAAGATGCCCGGAGAGAACGGTGAGATAGACAACTACGTGGACGGTTTCAAGGCTCTCCAGCAGATCGGCTACGACAAGTATGTCTGCTTCGAATGCGGATGCGGCGGAGACAGGGCCACCCTTGTGACAGCCGCTGTCAACCTCCTCCGCGCCCAGTGGGAAGAGGCCAAAGGATGCTGCTGAATGGAGTAAAAGTCCTGGCATTTGACGCGGACGACACTCTGTGGTCGAACGAGCCTTTGTTCAGGGATGCTGAAAAGAAAGTCGCCGAGGCGTTGTCAGACTTCGGCGACTTTCAATATATTTCCGACGAGCTCTATAAGGTGGAGTTGGGAAACATGGAAGATTACGGCTTCGGGGCGAAGGCGTACACCCTCTCCATGATTGAGAACGCCGTCAACCTTTCCGGCGGACGTCTAACCGGAGAACAGGTCATGCTGATCATCGAGAGCGGGAGGACCATCCTCCACAATCCGGCCACACCTCTCCCGGGAGTCGAGGACACTCTCAGGCGGCTTCAGGAATCCGGACGCTACAGGCTCGTCCTGCTGACGAAGGGAGACTTGCTCGACCAGGAACACAAGATCGACCGGTCCGGTCTCGGCAGGTACTTCAGCAACATCGAGATCGTCTCGAACAAGTCCGAAAAGGAGTACCTGGCCCTTTGTGACAAGCTCGGGATCAAGCCGGAAGAAATGCTGATGGTCGGCAACTCGTTCAAGTCCGACATAGACCCGGTTCTGAAACTCGGAGGATGGGGCATCCACATTCCCTTCAAAGTCCTCTGGAAACTCGAACACACAGAGGAGTATGACCATCCTCACCTCTTCAAAGCCAAGACCTTCGGAGAGATAACAGGCATTCTGTTATAATTCAGAGACTGCCCCGCCTTATAACGAAACCGAACTCGGCTTCCGGGAAGACCCTGTCCTCATCAAGCGGGCTGGGTCCGCAGCTGTTGCCGCCAAGGCCGGAGTCTGCCGCGTCAAGGCACAGCCAGGTGTCTCCGGGAGCGGGCAGCTCAAACTGGTGGGAAGCAGTCACAAGGTCGATAGCCGAATATGGGAGGGCGCTCACCGACATCACCGGCCGGCCAAAATCAGAGCATCGCAAGCTGTTCACAGCCGCCTCGAATAAGATTCCCCTTCTGTCAGCGCCAGTCAGAGAGACCCGGCGAACCTGCTCGTGATTGGCCATATCCTGCGGCTTGGTATAGTTCTGTACCTGATCCGCTATCTTACTCCCATACTTGCCGACAAACGCGCAAGTGTAACGGTCGGAGTAATTCTCCACAGGGCCTCTGCCATAATAAGTGAGAGTGGAAAGGGACTCGGGTACCCTCATAATGTAGCCGAGACGTCCAAGGGGAATGTCCGGATGGTCTGATGTGATCTTGGAGTGGAGTGTCAATGTGCCTTTCCGGTCCACTGTCCACTCAACCTTGGAGGTGAGAACCATGACATTGACACTATCCCTATCTTCGATGACCGAACAGGTAGGCGATGCCGTATCTCCCTCAAGATGAGCCCCATAGGGCGCTTTTGAAGTGACCTCGAAACCGATTTTCAAGAGACCTCCTTCCCCGGTCACGGTCATTCCTGAAGCGGTGTGCCCGAGATTGTACAATCCGTGTTCAAACCAATTCATATATGCCCAGCCGTCATTGTTGATGATAGCCCTGAAGGCATTGAGCCTCGGCCCCTCTCCAGGGACAATCACATCTTTTCCCTTGTATTTCAGTGAGGCGAGGGTGCCTTTGGAGGTGTCGAACTCGGCGAGGAAACCGCGCCCCTTGACTACGAGATTGCCGGTCTCCATGTCCACGAAATGCTTGGGAGCCCGTCCCCTCTTCGCCTTGCCAGGATCCTTCGCTTCGCTCAGGATGACAGGAGGGAGGCACATCTGGTCCGCACAGACCTCGTAGCCTTTTTCCGCCCAGAACATATCCTCTTTCAGAGCATAACTGACATTGAGGTAACACTCTTTGTTTTTGGGTAAAGAGCCGATACGGATCTCGCGGGACACCTTCCCCCTGGGAGGTATGGCCGAGGCGTCGAACGAGCCGCGCCGGATCACCTCACCATCAGCTACCAACGACCAGCGGGCGTCGTAGGAACAAGGCTCATAATAGTTGCGATTGAATAGACAAATCTCGGCGACTTTGCCGGAAACTTTTGACAATGAGGTATATAGATTCTGATAAACCTTCTTGACCTCAAAGTACTGGGGCTTTGGAGAGCGGTCACCGTTAAGCACGCCGTTCATCACGAACTGGCCGTCGTTCGGAACGTCTCCGAAATTGCCTCCGGACGCGAGGTACGGCACGCCGTCCGGAGTGTAGTTCCAAAGCGACTGGTCCACCCAGTCCCAGATGGCTCCGCCCATGAAGAAATTGGTGGAATCGATTGACTGCCAGTACTGGGCGAAGTTCCCGAGGGCGTTGCCCATAGAGTGGGCGAACTCGTTGATGTGGTAGGGATACTTCACGTCCCCCTCACCTGTGGCGACTTTCCGCACCCACGCCACTCTCGGGTACTGGCTACAGCCGATGTCGGAGATGTCGTTGTTGCGCTCGTACTGGATGGGACGCATGGGGTCGATGGCTCTGGCGGCTGAGTATACATATTCAAAATTCTTTCCGGGGCCGGCCTCATTGCCCATGCTCCAGATCAAGACACTCGGGTGGTTGTAGTCTGAGGAGACCATCTCGACCATCCTGGCCACATGCGCGTCCTTCCACTCTACCGGATGGGAAAGGGACGCCTCCCCATAGCGATAATGGTGGCTCTCGATATTGGCCTCGTCCATCAGATAGATCCCATACTTGTCGCAGAGGAAATACCAATATGGAGCGTCGGGATAATGGGAACAACGGACATGGTTGATGTTCGCCCGCTTCATCAGCCTCACATCCTCCTCCATCACCTCCCTGGTGACAGCATGACCCATCGATGGCTCAGTCTCATGGCGGTTCACACCGCGTAACTTGACAGGTTTCCCGTTGAGATAGAAATACTTGCCCGCCAGG
>JAFVED010000233.1 GCA_017478125.1 Bacteroidales bacterium
GGCTGCCGGACATCAAGTACCTGGACCTTTACGAGGATGTCACCTTCCCCCTCCCGGATAACTTCCACGATGACTATTCCGGGCGAGGACAAGCCGCCAGGGACCAACTCATGACCATTGACAAGGACATGACCATGATCTATGACCTTAAAGTCGGGGAGTTGGACGAAGAGCCCACAAGGGCTCACCATCCAAAACAAATGCTCGAATGGGGACTTTCCAGAATGGACTCTGTCACCAGGGCAAAGTGGGAGGCCGCCTACGGGCCGAGAAACAAGGCGATGCTGGAGAGCGGCCTTGAGGGGGAGGCACTTCTGGAGTGGAAGTTCCAGCGCTATGTCAAGGACTACCTCCGCTGCATCCGCTCAGTGGACGATTCTGTCGGTGAGATTCTGGAATATCTTGACTCTCATGGGCTCGCGGACAACACGATTGTGGTCTACACCTCTGACCAGGGCTTTTACATGGGTGAGCACGGATGGTTCGACAAGAGGTTCATGTACGAGGAATCGTACAGGACTCCCCTTATCATCCGCTACCCTGGTGGCAAGGCCGGCAAGATCTCCGACGCGTTCATCCAGAACATCGACTTCGCTCCGACCTACCTGGATGTTGCGGGAGTGGATGCCCCGGATGAGATGTCAGGAAGGTCTCTGCTGCCGGTCATCAAGAAAGGTGGCAAAGAGCCCCGCAAATGGCGGAAATACATGTACTACCATTACTACGATCTCCCTTCCGAGCACAATGTCCTCAAGCACGACGGAGTCTCAGATAAGCGTTTTAAGCTCATCCACTTCTATGGCGGGTCAGAGGGAGATTACTCTGAGTTTTATGACATCCGCAAGGATCCTTCCGAGATGACCAACCTTTACGGGGACAGGCGCTACAAGCGCCGTATCGCCAGACTCCAAAAACAGCTGGACGCGTTCAGGGAAAGGCTTGGAGTAGACGAGTTCTAGGATGAGGCGATCTTGAGGCAGAGCATGGCGAGGTCGTCGCTGGGCTCCGCTTTTTTAACATGGCCGGCGACAGCCTTGGACATTTCCTTGACCATTGCCTCAGCATCCAACGAAGGATTGCTATTGATGACCGAAAGAAGCCTGTCATTGCCGAACTGCTCGAAATCCTTGTTTTCGGCCTCGTTCAGGCCGTCAGTGTAGAGGAAAAGTGTCATTCCCCCCACGTCATCAATGATTTCCTCCTCGAACCAGAACCCGGGTTGCACACCTAAAGGAGTGTTCGGAAGGCTCTCAAGGAAAGCCACTTTCCCGTCTCTGGAGACTGTCACTGGAGGATTATGGCCGCAATTACAGAAGTCCATCAAACCTGTCTCAAGATTGACCCTGCCGATAAACATCGTGACGAACATCATCTGGTCGTTACCCTGGCAGAGGATCTCGTTCAGACGCCCGGCAATCTCATCAGGCGGAAGTCCCTGCTGCCCCATGACCCTGAAGAGGTTCCTTGTCACGGCCATGATAAGGCTGGCCGGGACTCCCTTACCGCTCACGTCACCAATGCAGAAATACAAGCTGCCCTTCTCGATGAAGAAGTCATAAAGGTCGCCACCCACTTCCTTTGCCGGAGTCATGGAGGCATACAGATCGACATCCTTCCGGTCAGGGAACGGAGGGAATATGCTTGGAAGCATTCCTTTCTGGATACCCCTCGCGATCTGGAGCTCACCCTCGATTCTCGTGTTGGCGGCAGTCGTACGGGTCAACTCGTCAATATAGGAGACAAGCGAGGAGCGCATATTCTCAAAAGAATTAGATAGGACTCCTATCTCGTCCTGGCGGTCGCTTTTCGGGAGGACCACCTTGAAATTACCCTCCGCTATGTTCCGAGCCTGGCCTGCCAGAGCGCTTAATGGCCTCATAGTCTTGCTCACTACCCTGAAACAGGTCAGGAACATGAGCAGGAGGCCGAGAGCGGAGATCAACAAAGCCATTTTTAGAAGACGGTTGAAGCCGCCGAATATCTCTTTTTCCGGGCAAACGATAGCGGCGCTCCACCCTGTGCTCTTTATGGGCTTATAGAAAACGAGGCATCGCTCTCCTTCTATCTCTAGTACCTTTGAGCCCTCATTCCACTCCAGCATCGAATGGCCCAGTTCTTCCAATTCCGGATCATCACCTTCCAAAGCCTCAGTGAAGACAGTGTGGTAGAAAAGCTTGTCCGGGTCGGGATGGACAAGGTAGGTACCGCCCCGGCTGATCAGGACACTGTACGATCTCTTATAAGGCTTGACCGGGGCGATCTGGCTGGTAAGCCATTCAAGGGAGATGTCCAGGGAGATAGATCCCAGGAAGTTGCCGTCCTTGTCAGTCAGAGGCTTGCAGTAGGAGATGGTCCGCTCGGTGTCCATGCTGAGGGAATCATCAGACTCCCAGTCGTTGTATGGCTCAGTCCAGCAAGGCTGCCGCAGGAGTTTCGGCAGGAGGTACCAGTCCATGTAGAAATACTGGTAGTCGTCAGCGCCCTCCTGGACAGAGACGACCGTCTCACCGTTATTGTATGAATATGCCGAGAAATATTTCTCCCCCTTGAAGAAAAAAGGCTCCAGGGAGACTGAGCACCCGAGCAGGAAAGAGTTGCCTTGGACGGTGCTCCGGGAATATTCCATGAGCCTCTGGGGAGAGTCGAGGTTGCGGTACACCAGCCATTCCAGGTTGTCGGCGGCGATCTCCACATCCTCGATGATGTTGTTCAGGCGCAGGGTCGTGTTCTCCATGACCTGCGATGCGCCTTTGACAGCCTCAGCCCGGACCAGACGGCGCGCCACAACGGAGACATATATCTGGGCGGCCAGGAAAACCATGGCGGCGAACAGGACCACCCACAGGCTCAGGCGCGCGGAGAAGGACTGGCGGATGAAGTTAAGCAATCGTCTCATGGCAGCAATTCCTCCGCTTTGACCTTCCTTTTAATCGCCTCGGAACCCATGAGGATCTCCCCGGCCTTATCGACCATATCCGTCCTGAGCCGGAACTCGCGTCTGCCGGACTCCGGATCCAGCTGGAGCGACA
>JAFVED010000234.1 GCA_017478125.1 Bacteroidales bacterium
GCCAGGCACTTTGGCGATATTGAGTCCCTGGCCTCCGCCTCAGAGGAGAACCTGCTGGAAGTCAGGGATATAGGTGAAGTTATCACTAAAAGTGTCCACGATTATTTCTCTGATCCAGGACATCTTGAGGAGATCCGCAGACTCAAGGAGGCCGGACTGAGATTCTCTGTGGAAGAGGCGGCCGCGTCCTCTTCCGCGCTCTCCGGGATGACAATCGTTGTTTCCGGCAATTTCTCGAAGTCCAGGGATGAGATCAAGCGACTGATCGAGTCCAATGGAGGGAAGAACAGCTCCTCTGTCAGCGGAAAGACAAGTTTCCTTCTGGCCGGGAGCAAGCCCGGGCCGGAGAAGATCCGGAAGGCCGAAGAGCTTGGTGTGAGGATTATCAGCGAGGATGAGTTCATGGGCATGATTACCTCTGTGGAGAATGTGTCCGGAGATGACGGGATTGTGGAACCTACCCTATTTTGACAAATTGTATGAGCTGGTTCGGTGACATCATCCGTAAGATCAAGACCTATGTCAGGTGGCTGAGCAGGTTCATCAGCCACGACATCTGGCAATTCAATATCGACGAGTTTTCCAAGGCCAAGGCGAGGTTTATCACCGATCTTAAAGTCGTCATTGACGCGCTCAAGAATTTCGCGGATGAGAAGATAGGTTTCCAGTCTGTCGCGCTGAGTTATTTCTGTACTCTGGCCGTGGTGCCTTTGGTGGCCGTCGGTTTCGCCGTGACAAGCGGTTTCGGGCTTGAGAACGTGTTGAGGGAAGCGCTGTACTCGGCGGACATAAACCAGACAGTGGTCGACACCATCATGGACTCGGCCTCCAATATTATCCAGGCGTCAAAATCCGGTGCGTTCGGAGTCATCACCTCCCTGTCATTCGTGTGGCTCGTGATATGGATGATGAACCGCGTGGAGAAGGTCTTCAACAACGTGTGGCACGTCCGCAAGCCTAAAAGGGGGGCGCTCAAAAGCTACGGGGTGGATATCATAATCATGATACTCATCCCGTTTGTCGTCCTGATATTCTTTGCCGGGACGGTCGTCTATTCACATGTGCTGGATCTGATTCCCAACAGTATCGGTGTGTCCGACAAGATAAAGTCTTTCCTCGGCTGGATCATTTTCGGGGCGGTCGCCGTGATGACCCTCTCGGCGATGTACAAGTTCATCCCCGCCACATATGTGGAATACCGTTTCGCGTTTAAGGCGGCCCTGTGGGCGGGAATAGCTTTCACTGTCCTTCAGTACCTTTATCTTGAGACGCAGGTCCTTGTCACTAACATAAACGCGGTGTACGGCGCGGCAGCCGCCTTGCCTCTCTTCATGATGTGGCTCAGGTTCGGGTGGCTGATCATTCTTTACGGCGCGCAGTTCTCATATTCTTTCCAGATGGTCGATACCATGGAGAAAGAGGCGAAAAAGAGTAAAATGGCAGAAGAAGTATGAGTTTCTCCAAATTCACAGATCAGGATTATCAGGTGATCAGCGAGAGCTACTCCCAGCTGAGGGATGCCGCTCGTAAAAGATGTGCCAACCAGGAGGAACTGGATGTGGTCCAGAAGGCTTTCGAGTTCGCGAATGAAGCTCACAAGAATGTCCGGAGACGCTCTGGCGGGCCTTATATCATCCACCCGATCGAGGTGGCCAAGATAGTGGTCTGCGATATTGGCCTCGGGTACAAGTCGATCGCCGCGGCACTTCTTCACGACGTGGTGGAGGACACGGATTACACCGTGGATGACATCAGGAACCTTTTCGGAGACAAGATCGCCAGTCTTGTCGACGGCTTGACCAAGATCAAGATCGTCCTCGATAATGAGGAGCGGGCGAAGAAATCCGACATCGTTTATTCGGAGAGTCTCCAGGCGGAGAACTTCAAGCGCATTCTTTTGACTTTGAACGATGATGTCAGGGTCGTGCTTATCAAGCTCGCCGACAGGCTGCACAATTGCAGGACGATAGATTCCATGCCGGAGTACAAGAGGGACAAGATTCTCAGCGAGACAATGTTCATCTTCATTCCCCTCGCCCACAGGCTTGGCCTTTACGAGATAAAGTCCGAGATGGAGAACATCTGGCTCAAATACAAGGAGCCGGATGCCTATGAGGAGATCTCCGGTCTTGTCAGCAGGAACGTTACCGACCTTGAGAGGCAGATTGATGATTTCATCATGCCTATTGACAAGGCGCTCAGGGAGTCCGGTTTCAATTTCGAGATCCGCAAGAGGGTCAAGACGCCGTACTCTATCTGGCATAAGATGCAGACGAAGAATATCACCTTCGAGCAGGTCTATGACCTTTACGCCCTGAGGGTGATTTTTACCCCGGAGGTCGGGGCGAAGGAGTCGGAGAGGGATCAGTGCTACCATATTTTCTCGATCATAACCGGTATTTACCGTTATAAGCCGGACCGGGTGAGGGACTGGGTCAAGCATCCCAAAAGCAATGGCTATGAGGCTCTACACTGCACCTTGATGAGTGACAAAGGGGTATGGATAGAGGTCCAGATCCGCTCCAAGAGGATGGATGATATCGCCGAGAAAGGAATCGCCGCCCATTGGGCCTACAAACAGGAGGGCTATATCAGCGAGAATGACAGTGAGATGGATAAGTGGCTCGCCAAGGTCAAGGAGATCCTCGTGAGCCCTGATGTCAACGCGCTGGAACTCCTGGATATTATCCACAATGACTTGACCAGCAGCGAGATCACGGTCTTCACTCCTAAAGGTGAGCAGAAATCCGTCCAGAAAGGCGCCACTGCCCTGGACTTCGCCTATAGCATCCACACTGAGATTGGCAATAAGGCGATAGCGGCTAA
>JAFVED010000235.1 GCA_017478125.1 Bacteroidales bacterium
TCCGGTCCCCCCTCTTAACGTGCCGAGGGTGGCAGTGGTCTCGCCATCCAGACTGGCAACGACCGTTCCCTCTGGTGCTTCGGAGCTTTGCGACTCATGGAGTCTGGTATCGTCAAGTTTAGTAGCCGGAGCAGCCGTCTGGCTTAGGCCGCACTCAGCCGCAGCGGAGTGAGAATGGACGCGGCCGGGCTCGAGCGGTTGTCCGGCCATTGAAGGGATAAGGTACTGCGTGAGGACCCCCATGCCGGGGCCGACCTCGAGGATGTCAGTACCCTGAAGGGCACCGACGATGTTCTGTGCGATGCCCTGGTCTGTCAGGAAATGCTGTCCCAGGGCCTTTTTGGCTCTAACTTCCATGGACACAAAGATAGTGCATTTTCTTCTATCAAGGTTGGACATAAATTGCTAAATTTGCAGTCTTGTAAGAATAATAACAAAACCAGATATGTTCAGAGACCACACTTGCGGAGAACTCCGCCTCGCCAATGCAGGACATACAGTGACCCTCGCCGGATGGGTCCAGAGATCCAGGAAACTCGGAGGGATGACCTTCATCGACCTCAGGGACCGTTACGGAATCACCCAGCTCGTCGTTGAAGCCGACGCCGATGCGGCCCTCGTCGAGGCCGCGACGTCACTCGGACGGGAATATGTCATCCAGGTCGTCGGTGAGGTCGACGAGCGCCAGAGCAAGAATCCAAAGATGCCCACCGGAGACATTGAAATAAAGGTCGCGTCGATCAACATTCTCAACAAGTCCGTCACCCCTCCTTTCACCATCGAGGACGAGAGCGACGGCGGCGAGGACATCCGCGCCAAGTTCCGTTATCTGGACCTGAGGAGAAATCCCCTCCAGCAGGCCCTGGCCCTCAGGCACAGGCTAGCCCATGAGGTCCGCAACTATCTCGACGCCCAGGACTTCATGGAGATCGAGACCCCCTACCTCATCAAGTCCACTCCCGAAGGCGCCCGCGACTTCGTGGTCCCTTCCAGGATGAACCCCGGACAGTTCTATGCCCTTCCCCAGTCTCCCCAGACCTTCAAGCAGCTCCTCATGGTGGCCGGTTACGACCGTTACTTCCAGATCGTCCGCTGCTTCAGGGACGAGGACCTGAGGGCGGACCGCCAGCCTGAATTCACCCAGATCGACTGCGAGATGAGCTTCGTCGAGCAGGAGGATGTCCTGAATATGTTTGAAGGCATGATGAGGACTCTCTTCAAGAATGTCCTGAACGTTGACATCCCTGATCCGCTGCCCCGCATGAGCTGGTACGACGCCATGGACGGCTACGGCTCCGACAAGCCGGACGTCCGTTTCGGGATGACCATCCACGAGATCACGGACAAGGTGAAGGGCAATGGTTTCGCTGTCCTCGATGACGCCGCCTACGTTGGCGCCATCGCGGTTCCCGGCGGAGCCGGGTACACCCGCAAGCAGATCGACGAGATCACCGAATGGGTCAAGAGGCCGCAGGTCGGCGCAAAGGGCCTGATCTACATCAAGCTCAACGACGACGGCTCCGTCAAGTCCTCGATCGACAAGTTCTACACCCCTGAGCAGCTCAAGGCCATAGCCGAGGCGGCTGAGGCCAAGACGGGCGACATAATATTCATAATGAGCGGGCCGCAGAAACGCAAGGTCCAGACCATGCTGGGCGTCCTCCGTCTCGAGATGGGCGGAAGGCTCGGTCTCAGGGATCCCAAGGTGTTCGCACCCCTGTGGATCGTCGACTTCCCGCTTCTGGAGTGGAGCGACGAGGACGGCCGTTTCTACGCCATGCACCATCCCTTCACCGCGCCGAAACCGGAACACATGGACTGGTTCTACAGCGACCGCAAGGAAGACCTTGAGAAGGTCTGCGCCAATGCCTACGACTTCGTCCTGAACGGCAACGAACTCGGCGGCGGCTCCATCAGGATCCACGAGGCGGATGTCCAGAAGAGGATGTTCGAGGTGCTCGGAATCGGAGCTGAGGAGGCTGAGTACAAGTTCGGCTTCATCATCCACGCCTTCCAGTTCGGCGCTCCGCCTCACGGAGGACTGGCTTTCGGTTTCGACCGCGTCTGCACCCTCTTCGCCGGCAAGGAGTCCATCCGCGACTTCATTGCTTTCCCGAAGAACAACCAGGGCCGCGACGTGATGATCGACTCTCCTTCACAAATAGACCAGGTCCAGCTCGACGAACTGAACCTGGACATACGTCAGAATGCGTAGCTGAAGCCGTTGACGACGTTCCAGTCGCCGCGGGTGAAGTCCGGGAAGCGGACCGGCATGGAGTTGTTCTCCAGGGAGATCCTGCTGATCTCCTGGACCGCAGACCATTCGGCGGCATCGTACACGTCCTCATCCAGTGGGAGACCGTTGTGCAGGCAGTAGATAAGCCTGTAGGCCGTCAGAAGGGAATCCATGACTTCCTGCGAAACATAGCTGTGGCCGTTTATTCCCTTTACGGAAATACACTTTCCTGGGGATATTTGTTTGCGAATCCCTCGGATCCGGTGAGCTGGTACATCCTGGTGTAAGGGCGGTAGGCGTAGACATTGTGCTGGACCTCGATGAGTTTCTTCTTCTCGGTCTGGATCAGGCTGATCGTGTGGTCACCGTCCATGCAGTAGCCCTTGTCCCTGAACTTCTTGGCGTCCACAAGCTTCCAGCAATCGTCGATGGACATGGCCATAGGAACCTCGCATGCCACATGATGCCAGTGCCAGGAGGCACATCATGGCGAGGGGAATGAATCTTTTGATAAGTAATGAATATGCTACTTATAGTCGTACCACTCTCCCCATGTCATGAGCACATAAGGTGTCGGGTTCTGGTGGAAGTGCGCGTTCTTGTAGATGGTCATCCAGTAGGCCTCGCGGTGATCGATGCCGTGGGCGCCGATCTCGTTCTCATGCTGTGAGATGAGGAGCCTGGGGCTGAAGTCGGCGACATGCTCGTCGTAGTCGTGGATCCAGCAGTCCATGGCCAGTACATCGATCTTCGGGAGCCTCAGATGGATGTCTTTCAGCCATTTGAGGTCTTCTCCTTCGTCCTGCCACTGGTCTCCGGTGGCTCCCACGACCTTGCCGTTAGGCATCGTGACGATCCAGATGTTGTTGTGGAGGGCGTCCTGATGGCCGGGCAGAACGTTGACGGTCAGCTTTCCCTTCGGATGATCGATGTCGAAGGTGTGAAGGTCGTCGAAACGGATGTGGTGAACCTCGGGATCGTTTTTGAATATCTCGTCGGTAGCGTAGATAGGAACTCCTTTCTTGTGGCAGATATCACGCACGTGGCGGTCAATGTGATCGTAGTGGTTGTGCGTGTAGAAGAGAATGTCTACCTTGTCGACGATCTGCTCCATGATCTCGTCAGGAATCAGTTTCCCGTCGCGTCCGTTGAGATCCACGGCCACTGTCAGGTCTTTTGTCCTGAAGAGCATGCTGCAGTTGTAGAGTTTGTAGATCCTCACGCCTTTCTTGCTTGTGAACGGCTTGTTCAGGTCCTCGATCGCATGGTTCATCCTTCTTGAGATGAAATCCAGAACAGCGGGATTCTCTATGGGCTTCGGTTCGTGGGTCACGGCATCGACCATGAGGAGAGCCATCTCCCTATGGAGGTTGATGTTAAGAGAAGGGCGGTTCTGGTTGAGGCTCTGGTCAGCGAGGTTGAGCATGTAGTAAGCCTGATGTTCGAGGTAAAGCTCTGAACGTCCCCAGTACTCTTTGAGATAACGGTGTCCTGGTACGGCATGACGGCTCTGCACTTCCTGTGCGGAGACTGCGAGCGGCACAAGAAGGATCGCCGCGGCGAGAATCATTTTCCTGAAATTCATTTTGATGTTTGGTGTTAGTTGATCTAAAATCTGCTAAAGTTAACAAAAAACTGTTAAAAAAAGGACGGGGAAGCGAATCCCCGTCCCAAATTCAATGACTGGAACGATTACCAGCCCTGTTTCTGATAGGCTGCAAAATCAGGAGTACGGTCAATCTCCACTGAAGGGATCGGCCAGATGTCGTACTTGCCAGGATAGGCCGCGGTGTAGATCTTCTCACCCCAGATCGTCTTGGCGTCACCTGGGATGACCTGGCTGGAGATCCCCCAGCGCCTGAGGTCGAAGAAGCGGTGACCCTCGAACGCGAGCTCACGGGCACGCTCGTCACGGATGTACTGACGGAGGTCGTTCCCGCTCTTGTTTATCCCGGGCATCCCGACGCGTTCGCGGACTTTGTTCACATAGTCACAGGCCTTGGCATCGTTGCCGGTCTCGTTGTAGCACTCCGCGAGCATCAGCATGACATCCCCGAGGCGGATGACAGGCCACTCATAGGGGGCGTTGCTGTATTCACCTCCGGTCTCCGCCCCTTCGATGACGAACTTGCGGACGAAATAGGATGGAGTGAATGCTCCATTGAAGTTGATCATTGTTCCGTTTCCGACACCGGCGGCTGTCGTTGTCTTGGAAGCATCGACCAGCCAGTAGTTGAAGGTCTGGGCGATCGAACCCGCGGTAGTTCCGAGGTAGGTCGAATAAGGAGTGATGCAGGAAACCCCAAGCCTGGGATCCCTCTCGCGGTAGGCGCGGGCCATGGCGGAGGTGTCGGACTGAAGAAGGTCGTCGATGTAGGCGAGTCCGTTGGCGTCCGTCTTGAGGGTGACCGCGGTCATCTCCTTGCGTTTGGCGGGAGTCGCGTTGTTCCAGCCGGGCAGGTATTCATCCCAGTCGAACTTGGATCCGTCAAGCTTCTCATAGAGGTCGACAAGCTTGGGTGACGGGTTCATGCGGTCGGTAGGGATTTGGCGGAGGGAGGCCTTGTTGCCCATGAGGGTAGTGGTGGCCATGCCATTGGTGGCGCTGTTCTGGATCGAGAAGATCATCTCAGGACTCCTCGACCCGACTCCGAACACCCTGAACAGGTGGCGGAACGATGGATCCAGGCTGACTGCGGTCTGGCCGCTGCGTCCGTTGCTGATCACCCACTCGAAATCGGAGGCGGCTGAGGAATAATCGCCGGCGAAGAGCTTTACTTTGCCTCGGACGGCATAGGCTGCTGTCTTGGTAGCCCTTCCGTAGCTGGATGCGGGCCAGGCGTCAGGCAGGGTGGCGATAGCCTCGTCAAGGTCGGCTATGATCTTCGCACGGACCTCGGCGGCTGATGAAGGAACCACGAAACGGTCCATGAAGGTCTCGGCGGTGTCCCAGGTCTCATCATAGTAGGGTATGTCCCCGTAAAGGTTAATGAGACGGAAATAGGCCAGGGCCCTGAGGAACTTGCATTCCGCGATGGCCTGGTTCCTCGAGGTCGTGGTGATACGTCCGGCCGCATCGGGATCGCTTGGATCGACGGCTTCTACGTTCTGGAGGTTTCTGATGGCGGAGTTGGCGTAGTTGGCCATGTTGTAGGTCTGTTGCCAGCAGTTCTGGATCCAGCTGTCGTTCAGGGAAGCCTGTCCCATCATGTAGTTCTGCTGGATGTCTCCGATGGCGATGTCAGTGACAGCGTCGAAGACAAAGTCGTAACCGAAGCAATAGGCACGCTTCATCTGGGCGTAAGTCGCCGTCATCAATTTGTCAAGGTCACTTGCCCTGTCCAGGAAGGAGTCTTCCGTTACGGCGCTGGGATTGTCATAATCCAGACCCCAGCAGCCTGTGAGGGTCGCGATGGCGGCAATGCCGATAAGTGTATGGAGGAATATCTTTTTCATATGAATTATTCATTTAAAAGATTATAACGAGACATTGATACCGAAGGTCGTGACCCTCGTGGTAGGATGGTTCATGGCTGCGCGGCTACGTGCGACCTCAGGGTCAAAGCCTGGCCAATTGGTGATCGTGAAGGCGTTGTCAACGCTACAGAAGACCCTGAGGTTGCTTATGTAAGCCTTCTTGGTGATCCTTGAGGGAACAGTGTAGCCGAGCTGGGCGTTCCTGAGGCGGAAGTAGGCCCTGTCGTAGACCCAGAACTCGGATAGGCGGCGGTTGCGGGTGGCATCTCCCGTGTAGAGGATGGCGCGCGGGAACTTGGCTGTGAGTTCGTTGACACCTGCCTGATAGGAATTGTCCTTGATGTACTTGTTGAGGGAGTAGCCGTAACGGGGGCTGGGGTTCCACACGAGGTTATCCATGTAGAGGTCTTTCCAGTCGGCGACTCCGTTGAACATCATCGAGAAGTCGAATCCCTTCCAGTCGAGGGAGATTGTGAATCCGTAGTTCCAGACCGGCATGTTGCCATTGCTGAACTTGATGCGGTCGCCGGTGTCGAGGACACCGTCCCCATTGGCGTCAGCATAGAGGATGTCTCCCTTCTCGGGGCGGGCCCAGGTCTTGAAGAGATCCGGTTTGCTCTTGAGCAGCTGGTCGATGTAGGCGACATCGGCGTCAGTGCGGACGAGCCTGTCTACCGGAACTACATTCAGGTAGTTGAGAGGCTGTCCTTCCTCAATGTTGTAGGTGCCGACAGTGGGAACCGCGTAGTCGACGACCTTGTTGCGGTTGTAGGAGACGTTTCCGTTGATCCTGTAGTTCACCTGTCCGATGTGGTCGTTCCATCCGAGCTGTAACTCGACGCCTCTGTTCTGAACCACTGCTGCGTTCTGGGTCGGAGTGGAGACGTTACCGTTCGTGAGGGAGGCGGGGATGGAAAGGAGGATGCCGTCAGTGGTCTTGTCATAGACCTCGGCGGAACCGGAAAGGCGGTACCTCAGCATGTTGAAGTCGAGACCGATGTTGGTGACGGTCGTCTTCTCCCAGGTGATGGCCCTGTTGGAGATGCTGTTGATGGACAGGCCGGCCGCGTTAGTACCGTTGTTCCAGACACCGTTGTAAGTACCGTAGACTGACTGCCATGCGTAGTTGCCGACGGAGTTGTTGCCGAGGGAACCATAGGAAGCCCTGAGCTTGAGGAAATTGATCAGGCCGGGGTTGTTGAAGAAGTCCTCGCTGCTGATGACCCAGCCGGCGGAAACCGAGGGGAACCATCCCCATCTCTTGTCCGGAGCGAACCTTGAGGAACCGTCCGCGCGGAGGTTGGCCTCGAGGAGGTATTTGTCAGCCCAGTTGAGGTTAATACGTCCGAAGTAGGAGCGCATGGCCCACTCGCTTGGGCCTCCGCTCATGTAGGACGCCACGCTTTTGGCGGTGGTCATCGTGCCCCATCCGTTGGTCAGACGGTAGTCATTGTGTTCTCCGGGAGACAGTGTCTCGTCGTTGAATTTCAGGGCGTAGCTCCAGTCTGAGTTGTAGTATTCGCCGGAGGTACCGACAATGGCTCCGAACTTCAGGTTGTCGAAGAAGGTCTTATTGTACCTGGCGACAAGATCGGCGGTCTCATAACGGTACTCGTACCACCACTGCCTACGGTAGACGTTGACGGTCTTGAGGTCGCGGACTTCTCCCTCTGTGGGACTCCAGCGCCAGAGATCCATGTCCTGGAGGACGTGGACGATGTGGTGGGTCCGATAGTTGAACGTGTAGGAGCCTTCGATCTCAAAGCCAATGAAAGGTGTGAGCTTTACCGAGAACTTTGGGATCATGCTGTTCTGAACCTCGGGAATGTCGTGGTTGTAGAAATTCAGACGACGGTAGGCGTTGGCGTTGACGATACCCATGTTGTCCTGGGTATTGTTGAACTCTCCATAACGCCCGTCTGGACTCTTGAGAACAAGGCCCGGGGATCCGGCCGCCGCACCATAGGTGATGGCGTCACCGTCGGAGGAAGCCACACCGGAGTTCGGGTCCATCTCGCTGCGGAAGGCGGAGAGATTCAGGCCGAGGGTGAGGAATTTGGTGATATCGACTTCAAGGTTGGAGCGAAGGCTGATTTTCTTGTAATCTGTCCACGGCACGACACCCGGATTCTTGTAGAAGTTGCCTGAGACGAAGTATCTCACGTTGTCGCTTCCGCCTTGGAGGGAGACGGTGTGGTTCTGGACCTGAGCCGTCCTGAAGAAGACCTTCGTCCAGTCGGTGTTGGGCCAGTAGAGCTTGGACTGGGGATCAGTGTCGTTCTCATGCGCCCTCCACTCCTGGATCTTGTCTTCTGTGAAATATCTCTTGACACCGGCATTGTCGCAGGCGTAGTTGAGCCATTCCATGTAGTCGGCATAGTTGGATTCGATGTCAAAATAGTGCGAACCCTTGTAGACTTTCTCAAGTGAGAAGAGACCGTTGTAAGTCACCGTCGGCTTGCCGGACTTCCCTTTTTTTGTGGTGATGAGGATGACACCGTTGGCGGCACGGGAACCGTAGATGGCGGAGGAGGCTGCATCCTTGAGGATGGAGATGTTTTCGACATCAGCGGGATTAACATAGTCCATGCTGGAGACGATACCGTCGACAACCACGAGAGGTGAGGAATCGTTGGTGGTACCGGTACCGCGGATGGTGAGGGCAGCACTGTTTGCTCCTGGGCGTGAACCGCTTGAACTGTTGGCAAGAGCAACGAGGCCGGGGGCAGCTCCTGCAAGCAGGTTTGAGATAGTGTTTACTGTTCTCTTGTTGATGTCTTGTGTGACGTTGACGGTGGCGACGGCACCTGTGAGGTTAGCCTTCTTCTGGGTGGCGTAACCGACCACAACTGTCTCCTGCAGTGATAGGGCGTCCTCGTTGAGGACGATGTTGACGACTCCCTGGGTCGAGGCCACCTGGATCTGCTGGGAGACATAGCCCATCGATGTCACTTCCAGGGTGAGGGCTCCGGCGGCGGCAGAGAGGGAGTATGATCCGTCGGATCCGGTGATCGCTCCGTTGGTAGTACCCGCGATCAGGACGCCGACCCCCATAAGGGGTTCGCCCTGCTTGTCGGTCACTTTTCCGCTGATGGTTCTACGTCCTCCCGGCTGCTGGGCCGCGGTACGCGTGAGAGTGATCTGCCTACCATCGATCTCATAACTGATGCCGTTGTTACCGAACACGGTAGTGAGCACCTGGTCAAGAGTCTGGTTGACACAGTTGACCGTCACCTTTTTGTCAACTCCGATGGAGTTGCTGAAAAGGAATGAATAATCAGTCTGCCCCTCGATGGATTTGATGCAATCCATGATGGAACCGTTCTGAATCTGGACGGTCAGCCTCTTGTTCTGCTGGGCCTGGGCCGTGAATGACCCGAAGA
>JAFVED010000236.1 GCA_017478125.1 Bacteroidales bacterium
AATGACAGGAAGGGTACGCAGATTCTTAGCTGACGCTCAGAATGACAAGACCACAGATTATCAAGACCACAGATTGACAAGACCCCAGAATGACAAGACCCGCAGAAAGGCAAGGAGTAACCTAAGCCGGTGGGTCGCTCGTCGAGGAAGGTATCGGTCTGGATCGGCCTCGACGGTCTTGATGAGCTCGATGTTGAGATGTTCGACAAGCGGGAGCTTCTTCAGCCCATGGCGCAGAAATAATCCTGAAGATCCTTTGACCGGAAGCGGTACCTATGCTTCGCGAGAATGGAGTTACTCATTATCCCGAGATTGGACTCTAGTGCCTGCCGAGGACAAAACTGTTAAGGAGCATATTTGAGGCGAAGATGGAACGCCCGGAGAACTTCTCGTTGAACACCAGCCGATAAGACCCGTCGGCCATATTTAATAGCCCATATTCACTAAAAATCGCCAGGATAGGCCTCTAAGCCCTCAAGGGTAGGGACAAGATTCCTATAACCATCCAGGGAACATGCCCTCAACCTTCATGAAACCGAAGACCACGCCATTAAACGTCATGGCCTCATATCTTCCTCGGACTCCCTCGGCGGTGGGAGCGTCGTCCTTGATCTGGACATGGTAGCCATAAGGCTCAGTGGCGTATGATTCCTTTATCTGGGGAATCCAGCCATGATGTTATTGGACCGGCCGCCGTCAGGGGTCTGCACAAGCACATTCTCCAGCGTTCCGCCCTCTTTATAGACGCAAAGGAGAGTCATCCCATCCGCTGGACGGAGGCGGTGTGATTGATCCAGCCATCATACCAGTCCGTGCCGTCCCTGATGCCCTGGGCACCGACCGGAATCGCCGGCAATAGCAGGGCTAATAATCTTCTCGCTGACCTTCTTACCGTCAATAGTGTAGACCTGCTCGATCGAATAACGGCCACCCTCAGCATGATACCTGTAAGCGCCGAGATGGATCCTCTTTCCGGGAATATCGAATGAGAGGAAACCTTCCGTCGACGGGAACTGGAGGGCCTTGACATCATCTATGTCGCTGAAATCCAAGATATATGACCAGACATTCCTCGCGTCCGGGCATCCGTCGATATAGAACTTGTCCGGATCCCAAGGGATCGGGATAATGTTCTCGGCGCAGGCAATATCGCCGGAATCAATGCTGACCGGGATGGCGTTCCCTTCAGTCATTGAGGCCCATTTAGGTTCGGCATAGGCGTAAGTGGTGCAGATCCTGCGGGTTTCTTCGTCCTCTCCCCTGCCCTTGACCCAAAGCGCCAGGACTTCAGGATCCTCCTCGGATGCGGGACGGGCCACAGTGGTATAGATCCTGTAGTGGTCCGACTCTGCCCGCAAAACAGCAGACTCCGGCAACGGATCGTAATCTTCCTCGTATTCAGGATAGATGTACTCCTCGCTGGAGCCGCTGAAGTCATGCCGCATCCCATCAAAGGTATAGTGGTGATAAAGAGTCGGATAGCTGTCGTCCGGAGAAGTCTCGACAATGATTATGTCCTGATCATAGTCATTCTCTGTCAGCCAATATGAGATGATGGAGCCATCATGCTGAGGTTTGAAACCGGCATAGGGCTCATCCTCCGGAGCCATGAGGCCGGTCGAAGGGTCATAATCAAAGAAACAGCAGAACAGGATCTCCTCGGGATTGACCTGCTCCAGCAGGACGGCGAAAAGGGTATGTCCGTTCTGCCTGGAGTAATTCCTGACCCCGATCCTTTGGCTGCCGGTGTCTCCGTGGTCGTACCATGCGAAGAACATATCCTCGCAGTCAACAAACACATCATCCTCAGAGACATACAATTTGTCGCCAGCATATTCAAGCAAAGAGTCAGCCGCCGCTGAAGGCCAGACCTCATTGAAGGCCCTGAGCAGTTGGATGACGGTGGGAGACTCCCCCAGATTCTTGGTCCCGATAGTTTTGCCGCGCCAAGAGTCCCGGATTGTGGCCAAATCGATTGATCCGTTCTCAGGCGCGCCGACGCGACACGCGAGCAAAAGGCAAACAGCGATAGTGATATAAACCAGTTTTCTCATAATGGCCAAATATACTAAATAAATCGTGGTTCTGATATGGGAAGAATCTGACTATCAATACAAAATCAGATGGCGCGAAAAACGGCACCATCTGATTAAGCAAATTATTATTCGGAAGACTCGGGTTCAGGCGGACGATACTCGAGGAGATCCCCCGGCTGGCAGTCAAGTGCCTTGCAGATAGCGTCGAGAGTGGTGAAGCGTACACCCTTGGCCTTACCCGTCTTGAGGATGGAAAGGTTCACGGCCGAGATGCCTATCTTCTCAGCCAACTCGGCGGAAGTCATCTTCCGCCTGGCCAGCATCACGTCGACATTGACAATAATCGGCATAACTACTCACCCTCCTTTTTGACACTCACCTGCTCCTCAGGAGAGTCCTTACCCTTCATGTACTCAGGAAGGCTCATTCCTGCCATCTTGAACAGGTCCTGGAGCGGAGGGACGGATCCCATGAGTCCGGAGATGAAGTTGGCGGTGGAAGTCTTCCCGTCCTTGCCGCCATTACCGTCCCACACGGTGACCTTGTCGATCTTTATACCCTTCACAGCCTCGACCTGGGTCTTGACGAGCTCAGGCAGACGGTCGGAGATCATCATCAGTACAGCCTTCTGCGCGTCGCCCTCGGCGGCTCCTACCAACTGGGCGAAACCGTCAGCCTGCTTGGTCAGGATCTCGAGGGTACCGCGGGCCTGGGCCTCCATCTTGGCGAAGATCGCGTCGGCCTCTCCCTTCGCTGTGCGGCGCAGCTTCTCAGCCTCGGCCTCAGCCTCGATAATCAGGCGCTCCTTGTCAATCTGCGCGGGAACGACGATATTGGCCTGCTGGGTGGCTTTCTCTCTCTCAGCCCTGGCCAACTCCGCGTCACGCTCGCTCTGGTACGCCTCCTGGAGAGCCTTGGCGGCCTGGACCTTCTCGGCAGCGACAGCGATACGGGCGGCCTCAGCCTCCTTCTCGCGACGCGCGGCGTCGGAGTTGGCGATGTCTATCTTGGATGTGTTCTCACCCTGGACAGCGAGCGCGTTGGCGGCCGCCGTCTTGATACGGGTGTCCCTCTGGGTCTCGGCGATACGGATATCCTTGTCCCTGTCAGCCTCGGCCTTTCCGATCTCTCCGAAACGGTTCTGCTCGGCCACGCTCTTCTTCGCGTCGTTGATGGCCTTGGCGGCGGCCTCCTTGCCGAGAGCCTCGATGTAGCCGGACTCATCACGGATGTCAGTGACATTCACATTGATAAGCTTGAGACCAATCTTGCGGAGCTCGGCCTCGACGTTCTGGCTGACAGCTGCGAGGAACTTGTCCCTGTCGGCGTTGATCTCCTCGATGTCCATCGTGGCGATGACAAGACGCAACTGTCCGAAGAGGATGTCAGTGGCGATATTCTGGATATTGTCAATAGAGAGCCCAAGCAGACGTTCGGCCGCGTTGGTCATGCTGTCGGCCTCGGTGGAAATACCGACGGTGAAACGGCAAGGCACATCAACACGGATGTTCTGCTTCGAGAGGGCGTTAGTAAGGTTGCACTCAATCGAGATAGGCTTGAGATCAAGGAAGGCATAGTCCTGGAACACAGGCCAGATGAAGGAGGCTCCTCCATGGATGCACCTGGCGGAAGATATGGATCCGCTCTTGTTCTTTCCGGTCTTACCGTAGATGACCATGACTTTGTCCGAAGGACAGCGCTTGTAGCGCTTAAGAATGGCCGCGAATGTCACAAATAGGACGGCGACAATGATAAGGATAAGAGAAATGTCCATGATTATGAGGTTATTAGATGATTGTCGGATTAAGTTCTTCAACGAGCAGGGTGTGGTCATTGACCACACCAACCACCTTGATTGGAGTGCCGGTTTGGATGGTGTCGCCCTCGCAGAGGGCATCGTACTCGCGTACAGCGTTGTTGATCGTGATCTGGATCTTGCCCTCCCCCTTGCGCTCGCCGGGGATGGTCAGATAGACTTTGCCCTCACAGCCGACAGCGGCGGTGTGGACATCGATGTTGCCGCTCTGCTGCATGCCGCTGAGCCACTTGAACATCCACATGACGGCGGCGACCAGGGCGACTCCTACGACAACGGCGAGCAGAATCGTGAGGAACTCGGACTTGACCTTGTCATGCATCAGCACCGCGGTCCATCCGAAGCCGAGGCAGAAATTAACGAAATTACGGAAAGTCAATAGGTTCATTGAAGGATCAGCATCGAATGAGCCGTCGGCTCCGCCGAGATCGATATCCCCGCCGGCATCGAAATCGGTATCGATCCCCCCGTCTCCTCCAAGACCCAGGAAAGTCATAACTGTCTGGATCACGAAAATCAGGGTAGCTGAAAGGGTTATGGCCCAAAGGACCTGCATAACCGTACTAAGAGAGTTCCACCATGCGATCATAACTAAAAATATTATTGTCTCTCGCAAATATATATAAAATTTACGAAAGACAATAATTATTTAAAGAAATTATATAATTTTATTCAGTCGTCTTGCCGGGCATCTGAGTGAACTCAATAAAGTTTCCGGAGCCGGTCAGCTTTTCGGCCGCGGCCTTGACTGTCTCCTTGGAGATGGCCGACACAGCCTCCTCGTACTCCTTGTCATAATCCACGGCGAACTTGGAGAACCGTACGATATTGTTCAGCCAGTAGCTGTTGCTGATCCTGTTCTCCAGGACATTCTTCTTGAAGTTCTCGATGGTACGGGTGAGCTGCTCATCTGTCGGGCCATCAGCGGCCAGCTTGAGGAACTCGGAGCGGGCTATCTCTTTCAGCTTGTCCGCCATGTCCGGTTTGCACTCGAAAGCCACCTGGAGAAGATACATCGGCTCAGGCTCGAGACCGGCACTGGCGGAAGACGACGCCCCGTAAGTGCCACCCTCTTCCTCACGCATGGTGTCGACATAGATCTGGTCCAGGATGTAACTCACCGCCTTGGCCATTATCTCGTCATGCACAGAATATGGCCTGTAGTCCGAATAAACCTCGATCACAGTGGATTTAGGGGTCTCCATGTCCGTGGTGATTGTCTTGACATTCTCCCCCTTGACAAGCCTTGGACTGACATCCTTCCACTTGGGAGCTTTCTTTCCCTTCGGCAAGGAACCCACATATTTCTCGACGAGCGGTCTCAAGGTCTCGAGATCGACATCTCCGACTATGACCATCGTGGCTCCCGCGGCATCCGCGAAAAGCTTGCGGTAGTTACGCTCCACTGTCTCGAGACTGGCCTTCTGGAGCGTCTCCATGGAGATGAACTCCCTCCGCGGATTATTGGCGTAAAGGAAATCATTCAATTCCTTCTGCATCGTGAACTGAGGAGTGGCGAGCGCGTTCGGAAGGACTGCCTTCAGCTGGGCGATGGCGTTATCCCACTCCTCCTGGTCGAAGCGAGGATCCGTGTACTGGAGATAGAGAAGCTGGAAGGCTGTCTCAATATCCTTCACTGAAGAAGAACCGCTCACACCGTTGTACAAGGCGTCTATGAAAGAACCGACCCTCACATTCTTTCCGGAAAGCATCTTGGTGACCTCCGTGCCCTTGAACTTTGAGACACCCTGCATCGCGTCAAAGGTACCGTAGATGTTCCCATCAAAAGAAGGGAGATCCTCTGTGGAGATAAAGCTCTCTCCACCAGCCTTATAGAGATTGAAAAGAATCTGGTCTTTCTTGTGGTCGGTTGGAAGGACGACCACCTTCACACCGTTCTTCAGGATCCACTCGGTCGCGCCATACAGATAAGGCCTGGTCTTTTTCACAGGAGACCCCTTGAGGACAGAAGGGTCCATCAGCGGCTCGGAAGCGGTCTCCTCGGCGGGAGCCTCGATCTCGCCCGACTTGGCGTCAGCGAAAGCGGACAGAAGCTGGTCGCTTGACGGAGTTGCTATCCCGTCTTTCTCAGGACCGCTGTAGATAATGACCAGATTCTCCTCAGGAATGATCTGGGAGACCATCTGGTTGAGAAGGCCGGCGTCAATCTGAGACAGGAAAGCCTTCGCGAGCTCATACTCAGCCTGAGGCTCCATGTAAGCCTGGTTGTCAAAGAAATTACTGATCAGAGGATGGACAAACTCAGGGTTTTTCCTGGTGCCGGCCTCATTGGCGGCCTTTTCCAGAGAAGCGAGGATATTGTCCTTTGCCCTCGTCACCTCGCCTTCAGAGAAACCATAGCGGCTCATCTTCTCCAACTCCACCAGGAAAGCATTGAAGCCTCCGATGATGTTATCTTCCTTCAACGCGACCCTGCCCATCACAGCCTCGAAATCCTCGCACAGTTTGCCGATGCCGAACATCCCCTGAAGGAAGGGGGCGTCGGCCTTGGCGGTGATGTCGGTAAGACGCTCGGACATGACACTTGAGACCAAGGTCTCGATCAGGTCCACGGAATAGCCTTCGGGAGTGCTGTTCAAAGCCTCATCGCGGGCGTCACTCTCCCAAAGGACCTCAACCATAGGAACAGTTGTCTCGGGATCGGTGATGATGCCGACTCTTGGTTCGGAGAAAGGAGTCAAAGTGTATTTCGCCTTCGGCTTGGGGTTCTCGGCGGCGGGAATATCCGACCATATTCTCTTTATCTTCGCCTCAACGTCATCCACATCCACGTCGCCCACTACCACGACAGCCTGGTTCCCGGGATGGTACCAAGTCTGGTAGAAAGCCACAAGGCTCTCCGGCTTGAAAGTCTCCAGGTTCTCCTGACTGCCTATCAGCGTACAAGTGGCGTACTTGTTGTCTCCATAATAATAAGGAAGGGAGCGCTCGTATGTTCTCCACTGGGCATTGCGGCGGCTTCGCCTCTCCTCAATGATCACAGGCCTCTCCTTGTCGATCTCCTCAGGATCATTTGTCACGAAATGGGAATAATCGTGGAGAATAAGAAGGCAAGTGTCAACAACCGTCTCCCTCACCAGTGGGATGTTATTGAGCATATACTGGGTCTGGTCAAACCCGGTCGAGGCGTTGACATTTCCACCGAAAGAGGCGCCTATGCTCTGGAGCCAGTTCAGAATATCCTTCCCGGGGAAATTCTTGGTACCATTGAAGCACATGTGCTCGAGGAAGTGGGCAAGACCGTCCTGGTCAGGAGTCTCCTGGATCGCTCCCACATTCGTGGCGAGATAGAACTCCGCCCTCTGGGCCGGCTTGTCGTTGTGCCTGATATAATAGGTCAAACCATTGTCCAGCGTCCCCTTCCTGACGGCGGGATCGTTGGGCAACTGCCGCGCCCCGGCCAACACTGGACCGGCCAGCACCGCGGTGATGAGAATCAATAATTTCTTCATATCTATAATATAAGCTGTTTCCAATAAAAACTCCGCGCCGGATGGCACGGAGTCCACAATACGTTTGACTTGAATTACTCGCCAGGGCTGATGGCGCCCATAGGGCAAGCGTCAGCGCAAGTGCCGCAGTCAATGCAGACCTCGGGGTCGATGGTGTAGAAATCGCCCTCGTGGATAGCGCCCTGAGGGCACTCTCCGGCACATGTTCCACAAGCGATGCAATCAGTCTCAGAAATCTTGTAAGCCATAATACCTAAAATTTTATTTGCAAAGATAACTTAAAAAATCAATCTATCCAACCAGTGAGAAAAAGGTTCATGATAGGTCTGGAAGGGGAATTTGTGGTAAGCGTCAGGATAATTAGGCACTCTCCCTTCGGAAGGGTGGAAGTGTCGAGCTCGGCCTCGAGCTTTCCACTGGAGCCGGGAGCGACATCAGCGAACGGAAAGACAGTGACCCTGGAGCTCTCTGAATCAACCTTATAGACCCTGAACGCGCTTTTCCCTTTATTCGCTATCTCAAACAGTCCTTTGACTTTAGCCCCGGCCTTGACTTTGCCGAAAGAGAACGTGCTCTCCGAGGAGACCGGAACAGGAGCCTTATCCCTTTGTTCTTTGGTATAAGAAGAGAAATCCTCTTTGGTGATGGCGTAAAAGCCGACCTTGGACTTCCCTGGCCCGAGCTCAGGATTCGGATCCGCCACGACCGCTTCGGTGCCGGCGGCCGCCGGCACTGGCTCGGACGAGGGACGGAGCACGGCCTTGTGGACATGCCCGTCCACGACGGGGGTCGCGTAATAATAGTTCTTGCCCCAGAGGCTCCTGTCAGCCGTGACAGTAAAGACCAGCTTGGCGGTGGCTCCGGCTGGCAGAGGGTTTCGCGAGAGCTTCAACGAAAGTCCCTCGCTGACATCATCGAACCTGACATTCAAGGGCTTGGACCCGAGATTGGCTACCAGCATCTCCCCGCTCTTGCTCTGCCCTTGTGAAAGATTACCCACTTTTATGTCAACAGACTTGAATCCGAGATTGCCGAAGCGCGTGGTGTACATCTCCCCGAGGCTGAGCTTCTTCTTGTGGCTCTCTCCCCGGAGTCGCAGCACGACCGGCTGCTTGGGCTCGGAGAAATAGACCGTCAAATTCTTGTCGAATGGATAGCCGCCCTCGTCATTCTTGTAAGTCGCCTTGATCGTTCCTTTCTCCCCTGGCTTCAGAGGCTGCCTGGTCCACTCCACGTCCGTGCATCCGCATGACGACACCACACTGTAGATAACAAGAGGCTTGTCCCCGATATTGGTGGCGGTGAACGTGGCGGAGACCGGTCCGTCTGAAACAAGGATATCCCCGAAGTCATGCACAATCTTGTCCAGCCTGACAACGCCTCCAAAGGTGTTTTCAGGGCCGGATCCCTGACAGAATGCCATTTGGCAGACGACAGTCAGGAACACCGTGGCGATAATGGATATGATGCTTCTTCTCATGGCGCTGTGTTTTCAGGAATTGGCCTTTTGCAAATACCTTTCCAAACTTGAATCCGGCATGATTTTCAAATACCGCCAAAAGTTAGTAAATTTGTATGATTTCGTATCAACTGATAATTAGATGGCAGAGAAACGGACATTTGAGGAATACACAGACGCCAATATAAAAACCTTGGAAGGTGTCGAGCACATCCGGCGCAGGCCTGGCATGTACATCGGCCGTCTCGGCAACGGATCCAATCCGGGGGACGGGATCTACGTCCTCCTGAAGGAGATCGTGGACAATTGCATCGACGAGTTCTCGGCCGGGTTCGGCAACAAGGTCATTATTGATATTGAAGACAAACAGGTCAAGATCAGGGATTTCGGCCGCGGGATTCCACTTGGCTCTGTTGTCAAGGCGACCAGCGAGCTGAACACGGGAGGCAAGTTCGACGACAAGGTGTTCAAGAAATCAGTCGGCCTGAACGGGGTGGGAACCAAAGCCGTCAACGCCCTTTCCGAGAAGTTTTATGTGGAGTCTTTCCGCGAGGGAGAAAGCTCGTGGGCAAGCTACGCGCGAGGCGAGCTCACTGGAAGCGGGAAGAAGGACAAGGTCAACGAGAAGAACGGAACCCTGGTGATCTTCACCCCGGATGACGAGATGTTCGGCGGCTTCGACTTCAACATGGACTATGTGGAGACCATGGTAAAGAACTATTCTTACCTCAAAAAGGGCCTCACACTTGTCCTTAACGGCGTATCATACAAGTCCGACAACGGCCTTCTGGACCTTGTCAAGGAAAACATGTCCGAGACCCCGCTTTACGAGCCTATCCATCTCGAGGACGAGGACATCGAGATTGTACTGACCCACGGCAGTTCCTACGGCGAGAACATCTCCTCGTTTGTCAATGGTCAGAACACCCGGGACGGCGGAACCCACCTCGCCGCTTTCAGGGAGGCCATAGCCAAGACTCTCAAGGATTATTTCAAGAAGGACTACAAGCCCGAGGACTGCCGCCAGGGCATAATCGGAGCGATCAGCATACAGATCCAGGAGCCCAATTTCGAGGGTCAGACCAAGACGAAGCTCGGATCCACCTACATGTGGGAGAAATACAAGACCGACGAAAACGGGAAGAAGGTCCAGAACCCTGACGGATCCCTTGAGATTGACAGGGGGCCCACCATCCGCTCGTATGTCAATGACTTCGTGGCCCGTCATCTGGACAATTACCTCAGGATCCACCTCGACATCGTACCGATCATCGAGAACAAGATCAAGGAGTCACAAGCCGAGCGCGAGGAGATCGCCGGGATCCAGAAAAAAACCCGCGAGCGCAACAAGAAAGCCAATGTCTACAACCGCAAACTCCGCGACTGCCGCTACCATTTCTGCGACAAGATGCCCAAAGGCAAGGAAGATATGGCGGAAAAGACAAGCATATTCATCACGGAGGGAGACTCCGCCTCCGGTACCATCACCAAAGTCAGGAACGCCGAATACCAGGCGGTGTTCAGCCTCAGGGGAAAACCGATCAACTGTTACAAGGAGAGCCGCAAGAGAGTCGCCGAGAACGAGGAGCTGAACCTCCTGATCTCAGCCCTCGGGGTCGAGGATGACCTCGACAACCTCCGTTACAACAACATCATCGTGGCCACGGATGCCGACGACGACGGGATGCACATCAGGATGCTGGTCCTGACTTTCTTCATGAAATATTACCCGGACCTGATCCGCCGCGGACACGTGCATATCCTCCAGACTCCCCTGTTCAGGGTCGCGAACAAGAAAGAGAGACGTTACTGCTATTCCCCGGAAGAGAAAGAGAAGGCCATAAGGGCGTTGAAGACCTCGGTCCAGATCACCAGGTTCAA
>JAFVED010000237.1 GCA_017478125.1 Bacteroidales bacterium
GTAGCCTAATAGACTACGCGTTTTTCATAATTCATTAATATACAGTTACTTCAAAGAAGCAATCTCATCCTGGAACTTGAGGATAGGCTGCCTTGCGGCCGTCGTCTCGTCCGGACGGGTGATCGGAGCGTTGTGAGGGGCGCTCTTGAGGATAGCGGGATCTTCCGCGGCCTCCGCGGCTATCTTTCTCATAACCTCGATAAAAGCGTCCAGCGTCTCGATGGACTCCGACTCGGTGGGCTCGATCATGATTGCCTGATGGAAGAGCAGCGGGAAGTAGATTGTCGGGGCATGGAACCCGAAGTCCAGCAATCTCTTGGCCACATCAAGGGTCGTGGCTCCTTCCCTCTCCACTGAGCCGTCAGCGGCCTTCCTGGAACCGTCATTGACAAGTCCGTCGAAAACGAACTCATGCTTGCAGACCGTAGGTATCGGAAGCTTGTAGCAATCCTTGAGGCTTTCCTTGATGTAGTTAGCCCCGAGGGTAGCGTATTTACCGACCAGTTTGACGTTCTGCTTGCCGAGCATGAGGATGTAGGCGTAAGCCCTCAGGATCACTCCGAAGTTGCCCAGGAAACCGGACACCTGGCCGGCGGACTTTTCATCAGAGCGGACCACATCGAACGAGCCATCCTCTTTCTTGACCACCTTGGGAACAGGCAGATAAGGCAGAAGCCTTTCACAGACACCGACAGGGCCTGATCCGGGACCACCACCGCCATGAGGCGTCGAGAACGACTTGTGGAGATTCAGGTGGAGCACATCGAAGCCCATGTCTCCCGGGCGAACCATTCCGATCAGAGGATTCATGTTGGCTCCGTCATAGTACAGCAAGCCTCCGCACTCATGGACCAGGGCGGCGATCTCTTTGATCTCCTTCTCGAATAAGCCGAGAGTATTGGGGTTAGTCATCATGATTCCGGCGATGTCGTCACCCAGAAGCGGCTTAAGATCAGCCACATCCACAAGACCGTCAGCGTTGGATTTCACGACCACGACCTCCAGTCCGCAGACCGCGGCACTAGCGGGATTGGTTCCATGGGCACTGTCCGGGACAATAATCTTAGTCCTTTTCAAGTCACCACGCAGAAGATGGTACTGACGAATGATCATCAGTCCGGTCAACTCACCATGAGCGCCAGCGCACGGATTGAAAGTGAATCCAGCCATGCCTGTGATCGCGCCGAGAGCCTTCTCCATGTTGTAGTAAACCTCAAGGGCACCTTGGACTGAACAAGCAGGCTGAAGAGGATGAAGTCCCTGGAAACCAGGCATATTAGCTATCTCCTCATTAATCTTCGGGTTGTACTTCATAGTACAACTTCCCAAAGGATAGAAACCGGTGTCAACACCGAAGTTCATCTGGGAGAGATTGGTGTAGTGGCGGACAACATCCACCTCGCTTACCTGCGGCAACGCCGGAGCCTCAGCCCTGAACAGATTGGCAGAAATAGAACCGGACACCGCGCTCAAGGACCGGCATGGAAGTGAAAAGCCGGTACGGCCTTCTTTCGA
>JAFVED010000238.1 GCA_017478125.1 Bacteroidales bacterium
CGCCATCCCGCTGACATCCTCAGCGATAGTGACAGCCTCCGGCTTGATCTCCCTGATGAGCATATTGGCCAGGGCGAGGTAAGTCACAGCGTTCTCATCCACTCCCTGGTCGAAATAGAGAGAATAATCCCCGAAATCCTTCCCCAGGCCATGATCCCAGTAGATCATGCTGGTGACGCCGTCGAAACGGAAACCGTCGAGGTGGTATTCCTCAAGCCAGAACTTGCAGTTCGACAGCAGGAACCGCACGACCTCGTCCTTGCCGTAGTCGAAACACCGCGAGCCCCATGCCGGATGATGACCCTGGGGTCCCTGGTAGAAATACAGGTCGTCGCGGCCGTCGAAGAGGCTCAGGCCTTCGGCAACATTGTCCACGCTATGGGAATGGACGATGTCCATCACCACGGCGATCCCCATCCCGTGGGCGGTGTCCACAAGTTCCTTGAACTCCTCAGGGGTACCGAAGCGGGAGCTCAAAGCGAAGAAATTGGAGACCTGATAGCCGAAAGAGCCGTAATAGGGATGTTCCTGGAGGGCCATTATCTGGATAGTGTCGTATCCAAGACTCTTCACGCGAGGCAGAACATTCTTCCGGAACTCGCTGAAAGTGGCCACCTTAGGCTCCTCGGAGCTCATTCCTATATGACACTCGTAGATCAAAGGCCGCGGCCTTCTCAAGACCCTGTCATGTTTCCACTCATAAGGCTCGGCCGGATCCCACACCTGGGCGCAAAAAACCTTCGTGGAAGGATCCTGGACAAGTCTGCGGCAATATGCCGGGATCCTCTCGCCCCCTCCGCCAGGCCACTCGACAAACAACTTGTACAAGACCCCATGAGAAAGGAATATGCCGTCGAGGCGGAGTTCCCAGTTGCCCGCCCCGGCCACTTTGAACTCATAAGCCGAGGTACGCTTCCAGTTGTTGAACTCGCCGATCAGGTACATCCTGGAAGCGTTCGGAGCCCATTCCCTTATTACCCAGGACCCGTCCGGTTCCTTGTGGAGACCGTAATACAGGTGGTTGTTGACCCCTTCCGACAAACTCGACGACCCTTCAGGAACGATTCTCGAGCGAGCCTGGAGAATCCTGTCATGACGAGCCTCGATAGCTTCCTTGTAGGGTTCGAGCCACGGATCCGTCAAATAAATTCTTTTAGTCTTTCTCATGGTTTTACAATATACGAAAAAACCTTGAAATCGGATAGCCCGGCTCGGGATTTGTTGGAAAAGGGGAAAAAGCGTAAATTTGTGGGATTATCCGTCTTTCCCGCATGAGAGAGGTTTTTAAAAGAATATGGTTCCCTTTGCTGGTGGTGTGCGTCATCTCTTCGCACGCGGTCAGCATGGGTGTCAGCCTGCCATCAGGAGATCCCGGATATGGTCTCGTGTCAGCCCAGAAGCCACAGAAGCCCGACACCATCCGCTACCGCAACATCTTCATGAAAGGTCACTCGACCTCCAAAGACGAGTACGACGAATCCATGTTCCTGGAGCCGATAGACACCGTGCCGCTGGTAACCGCCCGGGACTCCATCTTCCCTCCCGACTCTCTCAAAGACATCGACCCCTTCAGGTACAAGTATTACGTCGCCATAATCGACTCACTTGTCCACACGATCGTGAGCGACTCCCTGAAACAGGCCGGGGACTCCATCGACTGGCCGATTCTCGACTCCCTTTATACCCTTGAGTATAAAGCGAGGAAAAAAGCAGAGTTCGACGCCTGGTACGCCGGACTGTCGAAGGCCGAGAGGAAAAAATATGAAATAGAGCAGAAGGAGAAACGCCAACGGCACCTGGCGGACAGTGTCCAAGCAGTCAAGGACAGCCTGGGGTTCATCAGGGACAGCATAAGGCAGAGCACTCCCAGGATCCTTGAGACTTTTGCCCTGCCGGACTCCATGCTGTACAAGAGAATCATCCAGTGGACCCACGAGAGGGAGTTCCATAAGATGGACGTGAAGATTCCGGACACCACCGCCAACTTCCGCTTCCACGACTATCCCTTCTACAGGAAAGACGTCAACGCCTCCTGGCTGGGTGTCGCTGGCTCTGCCCTCCAGTATTACAACTATTTCAACCGGGGAAGCGAGAACGGCCTGTCGTTCTATGAGCCATACGAGTCCTGGACCTATTCGGCCAAGACCTTGCCCTTCTACAACACCAAGACCGCCTACACAGAGCTGTCCTACACCGGCACATTGTTCGCCAACTCGCAGAAGGAATCAGACAACCTCCACATCCTCACCAGCCAGAACCTTTTCCCCTCATTCAATTACACTCTGGAATACAACAGGTTCGGAGGCAAGGGAATAGTTGAGAATGAGGCCACCTCCAACAAGACCTTCTCGGTGTCGACAAACTACACCGGGAAGAAGTACCTTATGCATGCCGGTTACATCCACAACAAGGTGGCCAGGACCGAGAACGGAGGTATCACGGACCTCTCGATGGTGAGGGACACCACCTTGGACGCCAGGGAATATTCCGTACACCTCACCAACGCCTCCAGCCAGATCATCCGGAAGACATTCTTCCTTGACCAGCAATACAGGATCCCCTTCACGTTCATAAACAGGATCCAGGAGAACAAGATGGACAAGGCCTACAGGGAGAGGATTCTCGCCTCCGGGGACTCCACGATGATCGCGGTCGCCGACAGCCTCGTGGCACTCGCCGCGGCAGAGCGAGCGGCGGCCGACTCCACCGACAAGGACGACATCACAACAGCCTTTATCGGCCACAGCTCGGAATATTCCGTGTTCCGCAAGAAGTACACCGACCAGATCTCGGCAAGCGACGCGATCGGAAGGCAGTTCTACAACAACTCTTTCCTGTACAATCCGACCAACTCATACGACTCCGTGAGGGTGTCCAAGTTGGAAAACAGGCTGTTCATCCGTCTGCAGCCGTGGGCAGAGGACGCCATTGTGTCGAAGTTGAACGGAGGTGTCGGAAACAGGATCACCAACTGGTACGATCTCGACCCCACCTTCCTGAAAGGCAACACCAAGACGATCTGGAACTCCACATTCGTGTACGCCGGAGTGGAGGGGCAGTTGAGGGATTATATCCATTGGAACGCCACAGGAGACTACGTGTTCCTAGGGAGCGAGATGAACGACATGTCCCTGAAGGGCAATTTGCTTTTCACCTTGCATCCATTCCGCCGGGCGCGCAAGAGTCCGGTCAACCTCAACCTCCGTTTCGAGACATCGGTCAAGGAACCGGAGCATTACCACAACCATTTCTTCTCCAACCACTACAAGTGGGATAACGACTTCGGGAAGACCTCCACCACCAAGCTCCAAGCCAAGCTGGACATCCCGAAATGGAAGACCTCAGCCGAGGTGGGGTATGCCCTTCTTGACGGCAACATCTATTTCGACTCACTCGCGGTGGTCAGGCAGAACACCAAACCCATGAGCGTGCTCAGCGCCTCCCTCAACAAAGACCTGGCATTCGGCCCGGTCCACCTGGACAACAGGATCCTTTTCCAGGTGTCCTCGAACCAGGATGTGGTGCCTGTACCCACTCTCGCCGCGAACTCCCGGCTGTACTTGCAGTTCGACATCTCACAAGGGACGCTGAGGATGCAGATCGGAGGCGATGTCTGGTACAACACCAAGTATTACTCATCCGCCTGGAATCCAGCCGTAGGTGTGTTCTACAACCAGAAGAAGGAGCGGTACAACAACGGCCCCGTGATCGACGCTTTTGTCAACGCGCAGTGGAAACGCGCCTGCGCGTTTGTGAAAGTCGAGAACGTCGGGCAGGGGTGGCCAATGGAGAAATTCGACTATTTCAGCGCCCACAACTACATCCGTACCCAAAGGGCCCTTAAGTTTGGCGTGTACTGGCCGTTCTATCTGCAACCGACAGAGAACAGCAAAGTCTCAGCCAGCTCAGGCCTTTCGTCCGGCGGTTCTAAAAGCGGCTCCAGAAGCTCCAGAAGCAGTTCGCGCGGAGGCCTGTCAAGAGGCCGATGAGACTTTTGAGGTATCTTCTCATCAGCCTCATGCTGATGCTCGCGTTCCCGGTGGCCGGGAACAAAGTTTTCCACAAGGACGACAAAGACGTGTTCAGGGACCGCCCGCTGCGCTGCGCGGTCAAGCTTGACGGCTACCTGACCGGCCTCAATTACGAGCTCCTCAAGGCTTTCGGCGAAAGCCACACCGACTCCACCTCGATCCTGCCAGGGGACGGCTACGGCAACTTATTGTCCAGACTGGCGAGCGACAGCCTGGATATTCTGGTGATGCCCGCC
>JAFVED010000239.1 GCA_017478125.1 Bacteroidales bacterium
AATCCGAATGATAGACGGTGTCCGGCTCCGTGTCGTAATGGGTGTCCCCGAGGACGATCAGGGAATAGTCCCCTGCCTTTCTTTTCACCGGCTTTGCCCCTGCCTTGACCAAGCCTGATGGAAGGGCAAGTCCGGCTGCAGCCGCTGCTGTCAATCCGATAAAGTTCCTTCTGTCCATATGCTTTCTATTTCTCTGATTTTCTTTTGTTTCCTATGCTGTTTCCCTTATTTTCCGAGGTGTTTCCCCGCGAAATCAAGCATCCACTGCCAGTCAATGGCTGCGATTCCGTGCTCCAGGTCCCTGTGGTAATAGGCCATGTACGTACCTATTGCCGCACGGCTGTAGTCCTCCGGAAAATCCACTTCCGGAAGCCCAGGCCTGCCCAGGAACTTCCACACCGGGCTGGCGGCCTTCATAGCCAGGAACTCTCCCTTGGTGTCGAACCACGGCTTGTCGAATCCCTGGACCATCCGGGGCCTCGGCGCTACGCAGGCGAGGAGCATATGCTGGTCGAAAGGCATCGCCGCCTCATTGTCCTCGTATTTGTCATATGCCCTGCAGAACCAGTGGGTAAAAGAGTGGATCTCCGTCTGCACGTTCTCTCCGAAATGCCTCTTGGTCAGCGGCGCTCCGCCTCCGCCCGTCTGGTTCGGGACCACCACGGCAAACCTCTCGTCAAAGGCCCCGGCAAGCAGGGCGGCCTTCCCGAGCCTCGAATACCCGGTCAGGAGCACCTTACTTTCATCCAGCACAGGGTCCCTTTAGAGCATATCCATTCCCCTCATGAGCCCCCAGGCCCAGGCCATCAGGCTGGTAGTGTTGTCTTTCCGCGAGGGGTCGCGTTTTCCCCAAAGGTCGAAGATCTTCGTATATGCGTACCTGTCCTGGTTCTCGGGACCGTCCTCTGGATCCGGCGAGATCTCTTCGTAGCAGGCCGTGACAAGGGCATACCCCCTGGCCAGGATCATGTCTGCAGGAAGGATGGATGCCCGGTTCGGATTGGTAAGAAGTCCCCTGTCATAATCCGATGCGGGGGTCTTGCAGCGCAGCTTGATGTCCGGAATCAGGATCTCCTCATCAGGCAGGACTGTATGGTTCCCCTGGTAATTGAGCAGGAGCACGACGGGGAAAGGCCCTTTCAGCTTTTCGGGAGTCAGGATGAGCCAGGTGATGCAGGGTCCGGTCTTGTCGTCGCGGAACCACATCCTGACCTGCCTGCGACGGGCGTGTCCGGCCATGATAAGTCCTTCCTCCAGCGTTTCCGTCACCATCTTTGACGGAGCGGGAGGTAGCTGGCCGTACATCTCCTTCTGGAAGATGTCCAGGATTTCCGCCCTGCGCTGTGGCCAGTCCTTTTTCTTGACCTTCCTTCCGTCCTGGAAGACCAGGGGATCTTCGAGGACATATGCCGGGACCTTGTCCTCGTCATAATTCACGGGGAATTTCTGTGCCTTCATGGCAGGAGCCGTGAACGCCATGATCAGGATGACGGCTGCGGCTTTCCCGATCAGCCTGTAAAGAAGGGAGCTTCGGTTATTAATCATCGTCGTGGTTTTTGGTCTGTTACAAATGTACGGATTTTTTTATCTTTGTACACGCCTGACAAAACAATAACCAAATGGATCAACAGCAGCAGAAGAAATATGTCTATTGGGAGTGGCGGACCATCATCGCCCTGATGATAGCATATGCCTTGTATTATTTCGTGAGGAAGAATTTCAGCGTGGCAGTGCCTGCGATGGAAGCAGAACTGGGAATCTCCAAGGCCAAACTCGGGGCTTTCATGACTGCCAACGGCATAATCTACGGCGTGTCCCGTTTCATCAACGGCATCCTGGCCGACCGCTTCAGCAAGAAGAAACTCATGGCCGCCGGGCTCGCCCTTTCTGCCATTGTCAACCTGGTCATATGCTTCAGTCCCGCCCTGGGAAAGATCTTCAACATGCTGGACGGTGAAGGGAAGGCGACCCTTGGACTCGTTTACCTGATCGGATCCCTCTGGGTGCTGAACGGCTACCTCCAGGGAATGGGGGTTCCTCCCTGCCTGAGCATCCTGGCCCATTGGGTCAAACCGTCCGAACTGGCCACCAAGCAGTCCATATGGAACACTTCCCACTCTTTCGGCGCCGGCCTCGTGGTGTTCCTCTGTGGCTTCCTTCTCCAGAAATTCGGTTACAGCGCCTGGTATCTGTGTTTTGCCGTCCCGGCAATCCTTTCTCTCCTTGGCCTCCCGGTAATCCTGTTCGGCCTGAAGGACTCCCCGGCTTCGGTCGGCCTTCCTCCGGTTGAGAAGATGGAAAAGAAGAAAGATGTTACCGGAACCGACTCTGTCACTGAGCAGCTTAACCTTAAGGGAGATGCCTTCAAGATGTACCTCAAAAAGATGGTCTTCGGGAATCAGTACATATGGATAATCTCCATTTTCAAGTTCTGCGTGTACGTCTTCCGGTTCAGCATCCTGGACTGGGGCGCGAGCTTCCTGACTCAGTACAAGGGAATGGAAA
>JAFVED010000240.1 GCA_017478125.1 Bacteroidales bacterium
AGAAAGAACACTATTAATTACCATTGAATGGATTCTGATCCGAGGATGAGATCGCCGTGTTGTAGGAGAACTCCTCATCGGGAATCTGGAAGAACCAACGATAATCATTTGAAGCCAGAGTCCCCACAGGCTGAGCGTCAGAGGCGTTGTAGCCAGAGAACTGATCGCAACCCCAAGCGTAATGGCCTGCCGGATTGGTGGGGCAAGCGGCGTAACGGACAAGGGGTTTCTGCAGACGGACAAGGTCATACTGTCCAGTCAGACCCTCTCCAAGAAGTTCCTTGCGGCGCTCCTTGTAGATTTCCTCAAGAAGGTCTGTCTTATTGGTGGTAGTTGTCAATATGGCCCCGCGGGACTGCTGGAGGCGGTTCAGGAGAGTGATGGCCTCACCTGAATTGCCCTGGTTGGCCTGAGCCTCGGCCATGATGAGCAACATCTCGGTACCGCGCATAAGGAAATAGTCAGGACGGGTGCTCGCGGCGGCGTCACCATAATGTTTGAACTTGTTATACGCCCATTTGCTGTTGATGTTGGAGTCGGCGTTGCCGGTACGGCGCCAGAACATAACAGCAAGTTCCTCGGCCTCAGTCACTTTCTCCTGCTCGTAGGGAACTTTGGCTCCGCGCCAGTCACCCTCGTCGAAAAGAGCGACATATTCGGGAGATGTGAAGAGGTTGAAGAAACGGTAGATACCTGTCTGGCCCTCACCGTAAGTCTCCGGATCCTGGTTATACCAGAAGTTGAAGCAGGTGTCGCCTCCGTGGTTGTTCTCATCGGTGGCGCTCATTGCCCAGACGACCTCGGGGATATTGGTCTGGATACAATCGTCAAAGCCGCTGTACCACTGCTCCTTGGTCATCAAGGTGCTGTACTTGTCATACACGGCCTTGGCGCAATTGTAAGCCTCAGACCAGTTACCCATGACCTGATAGACACGGGCCATCCATCCGTTGACAACATCGGCGTTTATTCTCCAGATAACGTCCCTGTTATAAGAGGAGAGTCCGGACCTGGCGTCGGTGAGATCAGCGACAATCTGGTCGTAAACCTGCTGGACAGTGGAGAATCCCATGTCAGAGGGATCGTCGGCGTGGATCCTGAGGATGACACCTCTCTTGTCCTTCGCTATAGCGTAGGTCTGCTGATAGGTCTGGATGAGGTGGAAGTAACCTATGGCGCGCATGGCCTTGGCCTGTGCCTCAATCAGTCTCTTCTCCGCGTCGGAACCGTCCGCCTCGGGAAGGGCGTCAATGATGATATTGCACTGGTTGATAAGCTTGTAGCAATATCTCCACATGACAAGGGCTCCGTCACCGTCGGAACGGGTAAATGAAGGAGTGAACTCGTAGGATGAGACCTGGTATCCTCCCATGTTGGTGGTGGACATGATGTCGTTTCCGCGCTCATCCCAGAAAAGCTGGAGACCATAGAGGCCGCCGAAAAGACGGTCATTGCCACCGGATGAGTTGAAATACATCTGGTTGTAAGCTGAAATGAGACTCATCTGCAGCTGGCCGGCGGAAGACAGGGCGGACGCGTCTGACACCTGGTCTGACGGCTCCGTCGTCAAGAACTTCTCGCAGCTGGTCATCGCCATGGCCGCGATCAGCAAAGCACCGAATATTGTGGCTATTCTTGTTTTCATTTCTTTAGGATTTTAACGGGTTAGAACGAAATCTGGATACCACCCATATAGATACGACGGCCTCCCTGGACACCGTTGTCGGTCTCCGAGTTACCGTTGTAGTTGTTACCGGAGACTCCGGTCTCAGGATCGGAATACCTCTTGACGGCTGAGCCGAAGGTAAGCAGGTTGTCACCGGAGAAGTAAACCCTGACCTTGTCGACACCGACCTTGCGGGTGGCGCTGGCGGGAAGGGTGTAACCGAGGGTGAGGTTCCTCAGACGGGCGAAGTCATTCTTGAACACGTAGCGGTCGCAGTAACCGAGGATAGTTCCGAGGTTGTTGCCGGACAGGCGAGGGAATGTGGCCTGGTCACCGGGCTGACGCCAACGATCCTCGATGAGGTCGGTGAGAGCGGAAGTCTGGTAACGGACGCGGGACCTTTCGTTGTACTGGTAGTCATACATATAAGAACCCAGTGAGTAGTAGAACATGAAGGAAAGGTCGAAGCCCTTGAACACGAAGGAGTTGGTGATAGCTCCATAGACCTTCGGGATGGCGGTTCCGATCTTCACGTTATCCTCCAGACCCACGTCTGAAGACTTGTAGACGACAGAGCCGTCGGCCTTGATCCATCTGATGAAACCAGTCTCGGGATCAATGCCATCGGTCTTTGGCGCGTAGAAATCATACAGGGAGTTACCCTCTTCCATACGGTAGCGGGCCACAGTGTTGTTCCAGAAGAACGGCTCGCTCGGAAGAGACACGATCTCGTTCTTGAGAGTCGAGAGGTTGGCGTCGATCTTCCAGAGGAAATCCTGCGTGTGGATAGCGTTGGCGCTGACCGTGAACTCGAAACCGCTGTTGCGCAGGGTGCCGATGTTGGTGTTCATACCCTCGACAGTACCCACCTGGGCAGAGATAGGAAGGCTCTTGTAGAAGAGCAGTCCGTCAGAGGTACGGCTGTAGTACTCGATCGTGGCTGTGATGTCCTTGAAGATCGTGAAGTCGGTACCGACGTTGAACTGCTTGTTCTTCTCCCACTGGAGCTCGGGGTTCGAGAGGGCTGAGGGGCGCAGACCGGAGATCGTGTACATATTGTCGTTCTCGTAGAGACCCTGGTAACCGTAGAGGATCTCGCCTCCGGGCCTACCGTTGCTCTGGCGGACAATCAGCTTGTCGTTACCGGTGGTACCGTAGCTGGCGCGGACGACCATGTTGTCAAGCCAGCTGACGTTCTTCATGAACTCCTCGTTGGTGAGCCTCCAGGAGGCGCCGACAGAGAAGAAGTTACCCCAGCGGTGATCCGGGTGGAACCTTGAGGATCCGTCACGACGGAAGGAAGCCGAGAGATAGTACTTGTTGGCGAAGTTGTAGTCGACCTTTCCGAGGAAGGAAAGGAGGGCATACTTGTCGCGCGCGGAACCGGCCTCCCACTCGCGTGAGGTGTTGTTGAGCTCGTATTGGTTGATCTGCATTATACCGGCGCCATAAGCCCATCCGGAGTTGTCGGAATAGCTGTAAGCCTCCTGGCCGGCCATGAGGTCGAGCCTGTGGTCTCCCCACTGGTGACCCCAGTTCAGGATGTTGTTCCATGTGAGAGACATAAGCTGGTCCCAACTGCGCTGGGCGTCACCGCCGCCGTCCGATACAGTCAGTCCGTAAGGGGCTTTCTGACCGGAGCCGTGGACGGCTGAGCCGTAGTAGTAACCCATTGAAAGGTTGGTGTCAAGGTTGACGCTGGAGCGGAACTTGATGTCAAACGGAAGTTTCAGCTCGGCGAAATAGCGGGCCGTGATGCTGTGACCGTCGGAGCTGTTGAAGTACTCATCGTTGTCGTTGTCCCAATAGTCACCGAGACCGTTGATCGGATGGATACCGAAGAATCCGGTGAAGTTGGTACCGTAGTCATACATTCTCTTGCCGGTCTTCTCTGAATAGACCCAGTCGGTGTTGTCGCTGTTGCGCAGCCAGGGGGACTGGAGAGTGGAGTAATAGATGTGAGCGCGGTTGGAACCGGTGAAGTTCTGCCTCCAATATGAATAGGAGACGCTTCCGCCAAGTTGGAGCCAGTCGTTGATCTGGCTGGTGACATTGGCCCTGAAAGAGTAGCGCTTGTAGTACTGGTTCAGCATATAACCGCCATCGTCGATGAAACCGGCTGAGACATAGTAGTTGGTCTTGCCGCTGTCGGACGCGCCGCTCACGTCAAGACCGTAGTCCTGGCGGAGCTTGCGGGAGAAGATGGCTCCGTAGACATCCCAGTCTGAAGGCTCCCAAGCGTACTCAAGGTTAGGGTTGATGTAGGGATTGCCATTGCCGTCGTGGAGAACCCACTGCTCAGCGGGAATGCCATTCTTGAACGGGGAGACATAGTTGCTGCCCCCGGAGGAGTTGGTGACCATCCTGAGTTTGCGGCCCACGATCTCAGCCGAGGCGAGGTCGCCGGCAGTCTTGGGATCATTGCCCTCATAATAACGGTGGTCATTGTAGTAGGCCTCCCAGTTGAGAAGGAGGGTCTCCTTCGGGTCAGCCATGGTCTTCGGATTGGGAACGGAGCTGTCGGAAGTACCCCAGGCGGCGCGGAAGTTGACTTTAGGCTTTCCTGCCGCGGTTCCCTTCTTGGTCGTGATGATGATGACACCGTTTGCGGCGCGGGATCCGTAAAGAGAGGATGCCGCGGCGTCCTTCAAGACTGTAAGGCTCTCGATATCAGAAGGATTGATAGAGTTCAAACCACCGTCGTACGGCATACCGTCCACAACATACAGAGGCTCTGACTTACCTGACATGGAGGAGATACCGCGAATCAGGATACGGGCCTCGGAACCAGGGTTGGCGGCAAAGTTGGAAACCTGCACACCGGCAGAGAGTCCCTGAAGCGCCGAGGAGAAACCCTCACCGTTGAGCCTGTCCAGCTGGTCTGACTTGACAACTGACGCGGATCCCGAGAAAGAGGCTTTCTTCGTGGTACCGTAAGCCACCACGATGGTCTCATCCAAAGTCTCGTTGTCCTCGGCCAGAATGATCGTCATTCCATTGGAAGCCGTGACAATCTGGGACTTGTAGCCCAGGCACGTTACCTCAAGGGTAGCACCCTCCGCGACATTCCTGAGCGTGAAGGAACCATCGGAAGCCGTGATGCTGCCGTTGGTTGTGCCCTGCACCACCACACCGGCTCCGATGACACCGGATCCGGACGCGTCCCGGACAACGCCGGACACTGTCCTTTGAGCCCATGCCGCCGGCGTCAATAGCAGAACCGCTGCCAGCATGGTCATCACTTTAATGACTTGTTTTCTCATTGTATTAAAATTGGTTTAAAAGTGTTTATAATCTACTGTGGATGTCTAACAAAAATAGCATTTACGCACGAACGATAATCTAACCAATAATATAATTATTGGCAATAATAGACAAATTTGATGAAATTTAGATTATTTTAACAAAAATAATATATATTCACCCTCAAATAAGATTATTCGATTAATAATGATGAGAACCATCAAGGGACTCGCGATCGTCCTGACGCTTCTGTGGTGCGACGTTTCCATCGCGCAATTCAGGTATTTTTCCTTGTCGGAAGGACTCCCTTCCAACACGGTCTATGACTTGTTCCAAGACTCGGACGGATTCATCTGGGCTGGAACGGCCGCCGGTTTGGGCTACCACAACGGAAGGCGCTTTGTGCCAATCGAATCCTTGTCAGGAAAAACTGTTTACAGTATCTGCGAGCCCCTCAGAGACGGAAACCTTTGGGTCGGGACAAATGAGGGTATCCTCCTGGTCAACATGGAGTCCCGCTCAAGTGAGCCTGTCAGCATAACCATTGACGGCCGATCCGTACCTGAATTGCCGGCATTCCGGATTGTGTCAGATACGGACCAAAATGTGTGGGTTGGAGGCTATGGATCAGGGATATTCCGTTATTCTACGGACACGAGAACCTGGAAGCATTACGAAACGGTACAAAACAGTGTCCGGCACATTATGACCGGAATCGACAAAAACGTCTGGGTGTGTGCCTCCGGCTCCTACTTATACAGGTACAATCCGGCCAAAGACGATTTCGACAGCATCCAGATCAAAGACAAATTCTCATCGGCGACAATGGAGAGAGCCGCCTGCGCGTGCCAAGACTCAAATGGAGACTTATGGATTTGCAGCGTTGATGCAAAGCTGTTCAAACTCAGCCTTATAGACATGCAGAGTGTGATGATCGCCCTCTCTTTCCCTGGAGAGACGATCACTCCGAGGGCCATTGTGGAGAGATTTCCCGGAGAGCTGGTTATCGGGACCAACAGCGGGCTTTTGTCATTCAAAACCAGGGAAATGTCCCTGTCGAGGCTTGACAACGGAGACAGGACCCACAATGGGATGCTGAATGACAGGTTTGTCCATTCGATATGCAAGGACATCGATGGCGGGCTTTGGGTTGGAACCTTTTTTGGCGGAGTCAATTACATGTCTTCCGGAGCCAATCACATCGGGATAATATACCCGAGCCTGAATTGCGGAAACATCATCTCGGTCATGGCCGAAAGCGGTGGAGACACCGTATTGATCGGAAGCGACGACGGAGGGCTGAGCGTGTACAACAGCCGGTCCGGAAGTTATGCCAGAAAAGACATAGACTCCTCCCACCGCAATCTCAACATCCATGCCCTGTTGTCCGAATACGAGGACATCTGGCTTGGAACTTTCGGCAACGGGCTATACCGCCTGGATCAAAATCTCCGCGTCAAACGCCATTACACCCAGGCAGATGTCGACAAAGGAGACCTGAACGTGTACTCGGCCTACCGGGACGGGGCCGGTGTGCTCTGGGTAGGAACCAAAAGAGGGATAGCCATTTACAACAAGGAAAGGGACAATTTCACAAGGGTTCTTGAGCTGGAGGAAAACTCTGATGTGACAGATGTCGCAGAGTTCGCCGGGGACATTTGGTTCGCGTCCCAGGGGTGTGGACTGATCCGGTACGACACCTCTTCAGGATCCATTGACATCCTCCAGGAGAAAGATGAGCGATCACCCAAGAGCGTAACTTGCCTACAGGTCTATGACAATTCTCTGTTCGCCGGAGGAGACGGTGTACTTGCCACAGTGGATCTGACCGGAAAGGTCAACCTGGTTGAGGGAGTACTCCGTAAAAACGAGCTCGTGCAGGGCTTGGCAGCGGATTACAGTGGTTTATGGATAACCACGAACCAAGGGATTATCTGTCACGAGAGCGGCTCCCGCCCTCTTTACTACGACTCTGACGACGGCCTGGTCAACAACCAGTTCACCCAGAAGTCTATCTTGCGCCTCTCCAATGGCAGCATTCTGGCAGGAACAAGCGGAGGGATCAATAGCTTCAGACCGGAAGACTTGAAAAACAATCAGATACACAGGCCTCTGAAAGTTGCCATCACTGAATTCGCCGAGATCGCCAAAAACGGCCTGAGAGTAGCCCGGCCTATCAGCAACCGGATAGTCCTGAAAAGAGACATCTCAAGTGTCGCCATTGAGTTGTCGGCAATCAACTACCAATCAAGAAGCAAGGTTGTGTACAAATACCGTTTGAACGGGTACGAGTCAAGGTGGAACACAGTGCCAGGCGATGAGCTGGCGAACGGCCTTGTCTACGGGTACCTGAAACCAGGATTGTATACTTTTGAGGTGGCCGCGGCCCCTTCCAGCGAGGATGATTTCGGAGAAACCTCCGTGATGAGCATTGAGGTCCAGTCCACCGTAAAGGCGCTCGCGCTGAAAGTCCTGACTTATTTCCTGGTCCTGGCCCTTCTCTCGGCTCTTGTCATGAGTTTGCTGGCAAACCGCGCGATGCGGTCTCTAAGAAGCCAGACGATCGGGCTTATCCTCGGAACGGGAGTCAAATACTCGGAATCGGAGCGGATTGTCAGAAGGGCGGACCGTCAAGGAGGGATCTCTCCTCTGGTGGACTCTTCAATTGAGCTTAGCACAATCCTGTCGCTTAACGGTGGAAAAGACGCCGGAGACAAGTTCATCTCGGGAGTATGCTCATTCATCTCAGAGAACATCTCAAATCCCGGCTTGTCAGTAGATGATATTGCCAGAGAGATGAACGTGAGCCGGGCTACCGTCTTCAACAAGATCAAGAGCGGCCTGTACATGACTCCCAGCCAGATGATCAAGCTGATGCGGCTTGAGAGAGCCGCTGACGAGTTGTGCAAGTACAATGTCAGGGTCTCAGACGTGTACGACGCGGTCGGATTTGTGTCAGCCTCGTATTTCACAAAACTGTTTCACAAGGAGTTCGGAGTGACCCCGAAGGATTTCTCCAAGAAATACAAGGACGGACAAACCTGGAGAAAAGATATTTTCAGCCTATGATGCCTATAATGAATATAACGGCTATCGTCACGGGAGCGACATATTTGACGAGGAAATAAATCACCGGGAAAAGCCTGGCGGAACCCTTCAAAGTGCCTCCGTTGGTCAATTCATCCTTCACGGCCGCCTTGTCCATCCTCCAGCCGACAAACAAGCTGAACAACAAGGCGCCCACTGTCATCAAGAAATTGGAGCAAAGCCTGTCACAGAAATTGAAGATCGTCTGGCCGAGCAACTTCACCCCGGAGAGCGATCCGAAAGACAGGGAGCAGAGCGCTCCTATGACGAAAGTCACGCAGAAAAGAAGGGCTGTGGCCTTACGCCTATACAGACCCTTCTCCTCAACTAAATAAGCCACACCGACTTCCATCATCGAGATGGAAGAGGACAGGGCCGCCACCAGAATCGTCAGGAAAAACAGTATGGAGACAGAGGCGCTGATGATCTGGCCTCCGGAACCCATTTTTGAGAAGATGAAAGGAAGCGTCTCGAAAACAAGGCCGGGGCCGGAAGATGGCGCTATCCCAGCGGCGAAAACCGCCGGCATGACAGCGAAACCGGCCAGGATCGCGAACAGCAGGTCAAAGAAAGCGGTCCCGGCGGCCGAGGCCAGGATGTTCTCATCCTTCCTGACATAGGAGGAATATGTGAGCATGGTTCCGACTCCCAGAGAAAGGGAGAAGAAACTTTGCCCGAGCGCGGCCGCATAGGCTCGCGGTGTCAATTTTGAGAAATCTGGCTTCACAAGATACCTCACACCTTCGCCAGAACCAGGCAAAGTGATTGAGTAAATGGCGATTATCACTATCAGGACAAAGAGGACCGGGATGGAGATCTTGCTGAATTTCTCTATCCCTTTATTTACCCCCAGATACACGATCAACGCGGTGAGCACAAGAAATATGGCCATGCAGCCAAGTGGTCCCCAGGTCGAGGATGAGAAATCCCCGAACATGGCGGTTACGGCCCCAGCGTTTTCCGGCTTGAACTCGAGAGCCAGAGCCTTACACAGGAAAGCGAACGACCAGCCTCCCACGACGCTGTAATAAGAAAGGATGATGAGGGGGGAGAAGATAGTGAGGAGACCAAGCCATTTCCAGGCAGATCCTGGAGCCAGGGTGTTCATCGCGCCGAATGTCCCCTGATGCGTCCTACGGCCTATAATCGACTCAGACAGAAGGATCGGCATCGAAAGGAAAAAGCAACAGACGATATACACGAGGATGAAGGCCGCCCCTCCATATTCCCCTACGATAAAAGGGAACCTCCAGATATTCCCCAGACCGATGGCCGATCCGGCCATGGCCATGATCACAGTCGCGCGGCTGCCGAAATTCTCCCTCTTTGTCATAACACCAGATTTGAAATGAAAATGGCAAGTACAGTGATCGGAGCCACGAACCTGACAAGAAAATAAAAGACTCCGAAAACCTTGTTGTTGACTTTCCCGTGATTGGTCAGTTCCGACCGGACATCCTCCTTATCCATCCTCCATCCGACAAACAGGACCACGAGCATGACCCCGGCCGTCAGCATAAAGTTGGAAGAGAAGGCGTCCACCTTCCCGAACACCTCAATTGAAAACACGCTGGCGAGGCCCAGCAGCCAGGCGACGGCGAAGACAATCAGGCACGCCAGGGATCTCTTGATTCCTTTCTCCTCAACAAGATACGCCACGCCGACCTCAATTAGCGAGATGCTTGAGGTCATGGCGGCCACCACCACGGAGAAAAAGAAAAGAGCAGCGACGGCGGTGCCTATTATCGGCGAGGTCTCCCCCATTCTGGAGAACACATACGGAAGCGTTTGATACACAAGGCCTGGGCCGCTGCTGGGAACTATTCCTGCCGAGAAGACAGCCGGCATGATGGCGAATCCAGCCAGAATGGAGAACAACAAGGCCGCGAGGACGGTGCCAGCCCCGGAAGCCACAAGGTTCTCTTCCTTATGGACGTAAGAGGAATATGTGATCACAATACCCATCCCGAGCGACATCGAGTAGAAACTCTGCCCCAGGGCGAAAGCGAAGGTTCTTCCTGTGAGTTTCGAGAAGTCAGGCTTTATCAGGTACTCTACCCCTTTCTCCGCTCCAGGCATGTTCAAGGAATATATCATGATCAGCACGATGAGGACAAACAGGAGAGGGATGGAAATCTTGTTGAATTTCTCTATACCGGCCTTGACCCCGAAAGCGACAATTCCGGCCGAGAGGGCCAGGAAAATGGTATTGAAGACGAGAGTGGTCCACCCAGTAGGACGGAACTCTCCGAAATTCAGTGAGAAAGACTTGAAAAAATACTCAATGGACCAACCTCCCACAATGCTGTAGTAGGAGACTATGATCATCGGAGTGATGACGCTCAAATAGCCAAGAGCTGTCCAGACGCTTTTAGGGGCAAGCTGTCTCATGGCCCCGAACGCGTTGGAATGGGTTTTGCGCCCCACAATGGCCTCGGACAAGAAGATAGGGAAAGACAAGACAAAGGAACATAGGATAAACACCAGGATAAACGCCGCTCCTCCGTATTCTCCCACCATGTATGGGAACCTCCAGATGTTGCCCAAGCCTATCGCGGATCCCGCCATAGCCATAATCACGGCAGCCCTGCTGCCGAAGTTTTCCCTCTCTGTTGTCATTTGTTTCGTTCGTTAAAAAGATTCTTCGCTTCGCTCAGAATGAAAGCCCGGTGTCATCCTTCGGAGGCTCCGCCTCCGAAGGATCTACCTCCGCTTATAAATAGTGAACTCGTAACCGTAGCCGGTCTCGGGGTCGACAGCTACCGGTGTCGTGGATTCCACTTCCCATATTCCCGGATCAATCACGGGGAAAAACGTGTCCGCGTCCTCTATCGTCGCATGGACATGGGTAATATAAAGCTTGTCAGCGGTCGGAAGGGCCTGGCGGTAAGTCTCGCCTCCGCCCATCACGAACACCCTTTCGCCGGACACCATCCCATACGCCTCCTCAAGACTGCCAGCCACCTTCACCCCCTCCGGCCTGTCCGGCCACGGGAAGATAGATATGACAACATTATCCCTCTTTGGAAGTGGTTTGCCTCCAATGGATTGGAAGGTCATCCAACCCATCACCACCGGACTTCCAGTGGTGGTTTGACGGAAGTACTTCATGTCTTCCGCTATGTGCCATAGCAGGGCATTGGCCTTGCCGATGGCCCGGTTGTCGGCGATAGCGACTATGATACATTTTTCCATATCCTTAGTTTTTTTAGATTCTTCGCTGCGCTCATAATGGCAGGACTTCGTTATGATTGGCAGGACTAGACGGCCACAGGAGCCTTGATGGCAGGCCAGGGGTCATAGCCTTCAAGGGTGAAATCCTCATAAACAAAGTCGTACAGGTCTTTCACATCAGGATTCAAAACCATCCTGGGAAGTGGCCTTGGCTCACGTGAAAGTTGCTCCCGAACCTGCTCAAAATGATTGAGATAGATGTGAGTGTCTCCTGTTGTGTGGATAAACTCTCCCGGTCTCAGACCGCAGACTTGGGCGATCATCATCGTGAGCAAGGCATAAGAGGCTATGTTGAACGGAACGCCGAGGAATGTGTCAGCGCTGCGCTGGTAAAGCTGGCAGGATAGCTTTCCGTCGGCCACATAGAACTGGAACAGGCAATGGCAAGGGGGCAGGGCCATCTTGTCCACCTCCCCGGGATTCCAGGCAGAGACCAATATCCTGCGGGAATCCGGATTGTTCCTGATTGTTTCAACCACTTGGGTGAGCTGGTCTATAGACCTGCCGTCCGGAGCCGGCCAGGAGCGCCATTGGTGGCCGTAGACAGGGCCAAGATCCCCGTTCTCATCTGCCCACTCGTCCCATATAGAGACCCCATGGTCTTTGAGATACTTGATGTTGGTGTCTCCGGAGATGAACCACAAGAGCTCGTAAATAATTGATTTCAAGTGGACTTTCTTGGTGGTCAGGAGCGGGAATCCCTCGCTGAGGCCGAATCTCATCTGGTGGCCGAAGACAGACTTCGTCCCGACCCCGGTGCGGTCGCGCTTGACCACACCTTCGTCCATTATCCTCTGGAGAAGGTCGAGATACTGTCTCATGCCACCGAGAATTGCCAGATGATAGCCTCTGTGAAGTTGTCCTCCGGCCGGAGGATGGTGGTCGGATATTCGGGTTTGTTAGGCGAGTCGGGACAATGCTGGCACTCGATCGCCACCCCCTCATAGTCGAAATAGCTCCGACCGCATTTCCCGACCGGACAGCCCGCCAGCCAGTTGCCGGTGTAGACCTGGACAGCAGGTTGGGTCGTGAGAACCTCTAGCATCCTCCCGCTCTGCGGAGAGTACAATTTGGCCGCGGACTGAAGCTGCCCTGGCTCGTAACCATTTATCATCCAGCAGTTGTCGTAGCCCTTGCCATATTTCAAGGCGGGGAAATCCTCATTTATCTCCGCTCCTATTCTCTTGAACTCCTGGAAGTCCATCGGGGTTCCTGCCACCGGATCAGGTTCTCCTACGGGGATCAGAGTCTCATCGGTAGGGAGGTACACGGAAGCGTTCAATTTGAGCTCGTGACCGAGGATGTCCCCGTTGCCCTCGCCGTTCAGGTTGAAATAAGCGTGGTTTGTGAGATTGACGACCGTGGTCTTGTCTGTCCTTGCCGAGAGGTAAAGCTTTAGGGCGTTGTCCTCGCTCCACTCGTAACGGGCCACGACTTTAAGGTTGCCGGGATAGCCCGCTTCCCCGTCCTCGGAGAAATACATGAACTCCACTCCCTCATCAGCTATCCTGCTGTCCCACACCTGGTTCTGGAATCCGTCATGGCCTCCGTGAAGATGGTTGGGACCGTTATTTACAGGGAGCGTGTACTCAACTCCGTCAAGGGTGAACTTCCCTTTGGAGATACGGTTGGCATACCTTCCGGGACATTTTCCGGCACAAGGACCGTCAGCGAAATAACTGTCCGCGTCGGGATACCCAAGCACCACATCCGCTATTTTTCCGTCTTTGTCCGGAACCGCGATGGAGACTATTCCGGCGCCGACACTCGACAGCCTGACGAAAGCCCCGCTCCCGTTCTGGATGGTATAAAGGATTATCTCCTTGCCGTCAGGGCCTTTGCCCCATGATTCTTTCGTGATTTTCATATCGTCGTTGGTGTTTAAATATTCTCAATGAACGGGATGACCTTCCCAGCCGGGGCGTCTTTCATGACCACTCTCTTGTCTCTGTCCAGCACATACATTGACGGGATGGCCCGCACGCAGTAAGTCAGGTCCGTCCTGATCTCGTGATCTTGGTCATAACCATTGATCCAGGTCTCGGGGTAGGACTTCGCCATCGCGATCCACTTGTCCACCTCAAGATCTATGTAGAGATTCACGACCGCCAAACTTCCTGTCCGGACACGCTCTCCGATCCGTCCGGACGCTGTCAGGCTTGAGATAACCTCCTCGCAGCTCTGGCAGCCGGGGTTTGTGAAAAGCAGGAGGATATGGTCGGCGTTTATCCCGCGCAACGTCCTCTTTTTGCCGTCGAGGCAGGTGAAACTGATGTCAGCGGCCACGGTGCCAACCTGGTTCAAAGAACACATGGCCGCATCCCGTGTATATGCTGGTTTCCTCTCACCGGGTGTCAGGCTGGAAGACAACAACCCTTTCAGGTAAGGGAGGTACAGGTCCTCATCCCTGACTGGAGAGTTGGGGTCGAAAAGATATTTGGCGACCTTCTCCTCAAAGAACCCGTACACTCCAGAGGAGGGGTTCTGGGTCTGGAAGTCATTGACTTTCTTGAAGAAACCCTCCATCGAACGCATCGCTTGAGGGCGGTCACAAGCCGTTTCTATGATGGTCACGAACCTCCCGAGGGCGGACTCGACATCCTCTGCCGGAACCCCGTTGACCAGGAAGGAGTCGCAGGGGTAGGACCCTGAGAGGAAGGCATCCCAGAAATGGTCGGCGAGATATGCTCCCCTCTCAGATTGTCCGGTCAGTACGGAAGGGACTTGAGGAAGAGGAGGGAACGTCCTCCGGGACAGCGCCTTGCCTCCTTTTCCCCCGCAGGAGGAGAGAAGGAGGACGGAGGCCGAGAAGGCCAACAGAATATGTCCCGGACGGATCGTCATCATACCATCTTTTTCTCAAGCCGGCTCTGGGAGATATTGATGATGAAATCTCCCATCTTCTCGAGCTCCTGGACAATATCGATATAGAACACTCCCGTCTGGTAGTTGTAGTCGGGCTTCTCACAGTTGTCGATATGCTCTTCCCTGAGGGAGTCCCTGTAGGCGTTGATCCCATCCTCAGCCTTCTCGGCATTGGAGATGTCCTTTATGAATATCTGCGGAGCCTTGAGATTGTCCATCATGGAATTGAAGGCGTCTTCCAGCAAGCCGACCATCCGCTCGAGCTTGCCGACCATCTCCCCGTCGAACCATTTCCCTCTGCCATGGGCCCTGCCCAGCATCCTGCCAATAGCCTCGCCGGAGTCTCCTATACTCTCCAACTCCTTGATTATCCTGTACATGGATTTTATCCTCTTAGCCGAAGTGGAGCTGATCTCGCCCTTGGAGACCTCTCCAAGATAAGAAGCGATCTCATATTCGACCTTGTCGGATATTTCCTCGTACTTGACAAGCTTCTCGTTGATCTTGGAAAACTCCTCCTGATCCTTGGCGCCCACGGCGGAACGGATGAATCCGGGAATCTTGGAGCAGATCTCCCCGAAATGCACGATCTCCTGCCTGGCCTCCTCAAGGGAAAGCTCGGAGGTGGAGAGAGGGCCTCCGGAGATGTACTTGAGCTTGTAGATGGCGTCATCCTCCTTGGTGGGGAATATCCAGGTGACAATTTTGACAATCTGAGGTATGAACCAGACAAGGAGCAATGTGTTGACCACATTGAACAACGTGTGCATCGTACAGACACTGTACAGCAAGGATGTGCTTATGGCCGCGGCGTTGGCGGTGTCTGTCAGGTCGGCCGTGTTGGGATCGGGCAGGCCGAACATCGTGACGATCGACCCCACAAGCTTGAGGAACAAGGGGAATATGCACAAAACCCACAACACTCCAAAGGTGTTGATGATGGTGTGGGAGATGGCGGTGCGCTTCGCTGCCGTGTTACCCACCGAAGCGGCGATGTTGGCGGCGATGGTGGTGCCGATGTTCTCTCCGAGAATCATAGCCGCGGCAAGCTTGAAAGGGATTACTCCGGTTGTCACCAGGATCATGATTATGGCCATGGTGGCTGCCGAGGACTGGAAACAGACTGTCAGAACTATACCTATCAGAAGGAATATGATGATCGATCCTACGCCCAGCTGGGTCCAGGACTGTAGGAATCCGAGAGAGTCGGGAGTGATCAGCACCTGGGCGGTGGAACGGAGCTGGGCGAATCCGACAAAGAACAGGGCAAATCCGATGATGATCTCACCCAAGTCCTTGCGGGTCTGCGACTTCTTTAATTGCATCAAGACGAATCCGATGAATATCAGAGGGAAGGCGAAGTCTGCCATGTTAAAGGAGAACCCGAACACGGCCATGATCCAGGAAGTGATCGTGGTCCCGATGTGGGCTCCCATGATGACACCGATTGCCTGTCCGAGAACCAGGAGTCCGGCGTTCACGAAACTGACCACCATGATGGTGGTGGCCGTGGAGGACTGGATCACAGCCGTCACGCCTATACCGGTGATGATTTGCTTGAAAGGATTGGAGGTCATTGAGGCAAGGAAGGATCTCAAGCCGTCACCGGCAACTTTCTGGAGACCGCCACTCAACAGGTTCAGACCAAAGAGAAACAGGGCTACAGAGCCCAGAAGCGTGAAAATTTGTAAAAAAACCTGCATCTTCTCAGAACGAATATTCCTACAAATTTACTGAAAACTTATCAGAATTCTTTATCTTAGACGCACAAATGAAACGTCTCTCTCTCATCTTTTTTCTCCTGTTATCCTGCGTGGTGACCAAAGCCCAGTTTTCCCTGTCCGGCGAAGATCCTGGCGGTCTCCGGTGGATGAGGATGGACACGCCTGGTTTCAGGATCATATACCCGGAGGGGACAGATTCCCTCGCCGTGGTATATGGATCCTGGCTGGAGAAAGCCCGGACCGCTGTCAGCTGGTCGTCCGGAATGAGGATCGGGGAGTATCATAGGGGGCGTCTGCCGGTGGTGCTCCACGCCTCATACCCGGTGTCCAACGCCTCGGTGACATGGGCCCCTAAGAGGATGGACATATTCACGGTTCCCGACCCCTATTCACCCACGCCGGTCCCCTGGGAGAGGCTTCTCTCCATACATGAGGGCAGGCACGCCTCCCAGATGCAGGCCGGAGAAGGTGGCAACAACAAGATACTTAGCGTCCTGACAGGTGAGATGTTCGCCGGAGCTGTCGCGGGGATATATCCCGGGCCGGCTCTTCTCGAAGGCGACGCCGTAGTGACGGAGACAGCTCTTTCCGTCTCCGGCAGGGGAAGACATGCCTCTTTTCTTGACTATATGGCCCCGGCTCTCGACTGCGGTGACTGGAGGGACTACTGGAGATGGTCGCTCGGATCGGACAAGCTGTTCACCCCTGACCACTACCGGGCCGGTTACATGCTTGTCTCCGGCATGAGGGTCTTTTTCGACCGTCCGCTTTTCGTGGACGAGTATTTCTCCGGAGTCAGGAGAGGAGGGTTGTTTGTCCTGAGGAAGACCGTGAAAGAAGCCTCCGGGATGAATGTCACCAAGTCTTTCGACAGGATACTCCGGGAATACCAGACCATCTGGGCCGGGGAGGCGGAGACAAGGGGACCGTTCATGCCTTCAGCGCAAGTCTCCATCAGACCATGGAGGCATGTCTCGTACTCCGGATCGGTAATCGACAAGGACGGGAACATCTGGTCAAAGAAGAGCGGGTTGACAGTGGAGGGCTCGCTCGCGAGGATCTCCCCGTCCGGAAAGGAGACCAGGGTAAGGTCCTTCGCCGCGTACACCAGTCCCCTCTCCTATGACACCTCCTCCGGGAGGATCTGGTGGTCGGAATACGTCCCGGACACACGCTGGACACTGGGAGGTGCCTCAACCATCAGGTATGTCGAGACCTCGGCCCCGTCGAAGGTAAGGAGCTTCACAAGCAAGGGACGTTATTACAACCCGGCCCCTTCTCCGGATGGCATCCGGGTCGCCGCGGTCGAGTATCCGATGGCTGGAGGATCCAGGATAGTTGTCCTGAAGGTGTCCGACGGATCAGTGGACAGCATTATGGAAGCTCCTGACTCTATGCAAATAACGGAGTTAGCATGGGTCGGTGACAGGCTTTTCGCCGCCGGTCTGTCGGACCGTGGGATGGGAGTCTATGAGGCCGGAAAGACAATCACTCCCCTCCTGGGACCGGAGCCGGTGGAACTGTTCTCGCTCCGCGGCGCTCCGCCCGCCCTCGCGGAAGGGCTCTCCTTTGTCTGCGACAGGACCGGAACCGACGAGATGTACCTCATAGACATCAGGACAGGGGATCTGAGGCAAGTCACCTCGACCCGTTACGGAATCTCCTCCCCCGTTTTCAACGCCGCCGCCGACACCTTGTTCTACTCCTCCCTCGCGCCATCGGACAAACCGGAGGCCTACAGCCAGGGCAGGATGATCTACTCCACTCCCACCTCATACCTGCCGATGACCAAGGTCTCTTTCGGGGACATCTCAAGGCGAGTCGTGGCCGACATACTCTCAAAACAGGACAAGACCCTTTCCGGTGACTCATGGGACGAGGCTGCTGAATATTCTGAAGCCTCTTTCTCGGAGCCCCGGAGGCACAGGAAACTGACTCCCACACTCCATTCCTGGGCTCCTGTATACTTCAACATCGACAATGTAGAGACCATTAGCGGGGACGACTACTATAAATCCGCCTCTCTCGGCGCCACTGCCATGTTCCAGAATCTGGTCGGGGACGGTTACGGGATCCTTGGCTACGGGTTCCACAAGGATCCAGACCTGGACGGGGACTGGAGACACTCCGCTCACCTCAAGATGGCCTACAACGGCCTTTTCCCGAAGATAGAGCTCGCGTCCGACATCGGGGACCGGGCAGCCTCTGACCTGCAAAGAATACAGGTGACTGACAATGATGGAAAGGTCGCCGTCTCGACCGCCATGACACGGATCTCCTCCAGGCCATACGCCGAGGGCTCGCTGAAGGCTTATATCCCTCTGAATTTCAGCTCTGGAGGTATCTCAAGGGGAATAGTGCCACAGGTCAAGGCAAGGTTCTCCAACGACAGAGTGAACGACAGGATCATCTATAGGACCGCCTGGAACGGGAACCGCGACAAGATATTCAAGGAGACCGGATCGCTCTATCAGGACAACCTGTCCGGCCAATTCT
>JAFVED010000241.1 GCA_017478125.1 Bacteroidales bacterium
GCCCGGACGCCTCCAGGCTGACTGTCCAGGAGATCATGAGCGAGTATTACAGGCTCCTTCAGAAAGACATCGAGGCCGCTCCTTGGTGTTACCTCTGGACCCATAAGAGATGGAAAAGATAGTGTTTTAAAACTGTGAGAATATGAGACTGAACAGAAAGATGTTTATCGCTCTCGCCGCCTTTTTGCCGGCGGCGGGGGCAAACGCGCAGGATGCCATGGGAACTGTCTCCTATGCCCTTCCCCAGACCACGATAACCCTTGAGGTCGAGGCCGTGAGGGAGAGTTTTCACGCCGGCCCCTATGCCAAGTTCGCCCAGAAGTATTTGGGAGTCAACGCCCGGCAGGAAGACCAGCAGACTTGCGTCTTGAGCGCTGTCAGGATGACTCCCCAGATCGAGGCTGACCAGAGCAACAGGTTCTATATCACCCCGGAGAAGGGCGCCATGTCTTTCCTCGCCCTGACTTCCCAGGGTCGTGTCGCCGTCAACGACGGGTCTTTCGGCAACGGCTCCGAGTGGAGGTTCGCTTCCCAGGCTGACGCTGACTTCTCGGATAGGGGAGTCAGCTCCAACCTGACATCCGAGGCCACGACCCTTATCCGCGGGGTCGACGGCAACCGGGTCGCTGTGCAGCAGAGCATGGTTGTGCAGAAGCCGTTGGAACAGAGGGCCAAGGAGGCGGTGGAGATGATCTTCGACCTTAGAAAGAAACGCGTGCAGATCGTGACCGGCGACACGGACGCGACCTACAGCGGAGAAGCCATGGGCGCGGCCCTTGCGGAAATCGCCGCCCTTGAAAAGGAATATATGTCCATGTTCATCGGCTACAGCGACTTCCAGACCCAGAAGCTGAAGTGCGACGTGGTGCCGGAGAAGGACCGCAAGGCTCAGACCTATGTGGCCTTCAGGCTTTCCGACACCGATGGCATTGTCTCCGCGGACAATGTGTCCGGCAAGCCTTATCTTCTGGAACTCACTCCTCAGCCGGTGTCCCAGGCTGCCGGTAAGGCGACCGCGGCCAAGGGTGCCGTGGCGATTTACAGGATCCCGGCCATCTGCGCCGTGAAGCTCACTGACGGTGTGAACCCGATCCTTCAGGACCGGGTCGCCGTCTACCAGCTCGGTGTCGAGAGCTATTTCCCGATCTCAACTAAATAATTATTTATAACACTATGACAATCAGAGATTTGAATCCTAAGGCCGTTTGGGAGAACTTCTATGGCCTGACGAGGGTGCCCCGTCCCTCGAAACACGAGGGAAAAGTCCAGGAATACCTCCTCCAGTGGGGCAAGGACCACGGTGTGGATGTCAAGCGCGACGACACCGGCAACATCATATTCACCGCCCCGGCCACCCCTGGCTTCGAAAACAGGAAAGGCGTCATCATGCAGGCCCCCATGGACATGGTCCCGCAGAAGACCGCCGAGACCAAGCACGACTTCCTGACCGACCCGATCGAGACCGAGATAGACGGCGAGTGGGTGACCGCGAAGGGAACCACCCTCGGAGCCGACAACGGCATCGGGGTCGCCATGGCGCTCACCGTCCTCCAGGACAAGAGCCTGGGGCATGGCCCTCTCGAGGCCCTCATAACCTACGATGAGGAGACCGGGATGACCGGCGCCAACGCCCTCAAGCCCGGCATCCTCAAGGGTGACATATTGCTGAACCTTGACTCCGAGGATGAGGGTGAGCTCTGCGTGGGCTGCGCCGGCGGACTGGACGCTTCCGCGACCTTCAAATACCGCTCTTACAATTCTCCTGCCGGCCATAAGGGCCTAAGGATCAGCGTCAAGGGCCTTCAGGGAGGACATTCCGGGATGGACATCAGCCTCTACCGGGCGAACGCCAACAAAGTCATGGCCCGCATCCTCTATCCACTGGTGGAGGTCAAGGGAGCCAAGGTCGCCTCTTTCACCGGCGGGTCGCTGCGCAACGCCATTCCTTTCGAGGCCGTGGCTGACATCCTTGTCCCCGAGGCGGAGTTTGAGGCTTCCAAGGAGTTGATAGACAAGATATTCGCTGAGGTCAAGGCCGAGTTCATCGACTCTGATCCCGGTGCTGCCCTTTATGTGGAAGACATCCCCGTCCCCGCCAAGTTCATCCAGTCATCAGTGATGAGCCGCGCCATCAAGGCTCTCATCGCCTGTCCGTCGAATGTGATCAGGATGAGCCAGAGCATGCCCGGACTGACCGAGACCTCTATCAACATGGCCATTGTCCGCACAGAGAAAGGACGCCTGACTGTCCACAGCCTCATGCGCAGCGCCGTGGATTCTGCCAAGGAAGACCTTGCCGTGCGTGTCGGGTGCATATTCGAGCTCGCCGGGGCCGACAGCATCGAGTTCTCAGGTGGTTACAGCGGATGGACCCCGAAGCTTGACACCCCGATGAACAAGGTCATGATGGAGCAGTTCAAGAAGGTGTATGGCCGGGACATGAAGATCATGGCTACCCACGGCGGCCTCGAGTGCGCCATCATGGGGGCGAAATATCCCAACTGGGAGATGGTCTCCGTCGGACCTACCATCAGGTACCCCCACTCTCCGGACGAGAGGGTCAACATCCCATCCGACGAGCGTACTTGGGAATACCTGAAGGCTGTCCTTGAGGCCGTCCCGGAGAAGTGAGAATCTTTTTGTTGGTGGATTCGGAATAATTGACTATAGTTGCAGTCCTTTTGGTTGGCATACGTTTCCAAAAGGACTGTATTTTATTTACCATCAAAATTTTACAACAAAATGTTAAAACAGTACGAGACCGTTTTCATCGCTACTCCCGTTTTGTCTGAACAACAGATGAAGGAAGCGGTTGCGAAGTACACCAAGCTCATCACCGACAACGGTGGCGAGGTCGTGTACGAAGAGGACTGGGGACTCCGTCAGCTGGCCTATCCGATCCAGCACAAGACCTCAGGCTTCTATTATCTTATCCAGTTCCAGGCTGATCCCTCTATCGTCGAGGTTCTCGAGACCCAGTATTTCCGTGACGAGAGGATCATCAGGTTCCTGACCGTCGCCCTTGACAAGGACGCTGTCGAATACGCCGAGCGCCGCCGTCAGAACAAGGCCAAGGCCGCTGCCGCTCCCAAGGTTGAGGAGCCCGCGCAGAGTGTCGAGGAGCCCGTCGCCGCCCCTGCGGAGCCCCAGGCTCCCGTCGAGGCCGCCCAGTCAACTGAAGAGAACAACGCTTAATTATCAGGAGGATATCAATATGGCACAGAATGACTCACAGAATGCTGGAATCCGCTATCTGAACCCTCCGACAGTCGAGGTCAGGAAGAAGAAATACTGCCGTTTCAAGAAGGCTGGTATCAAGTACGTCGATTACAAGGACCCTGAGTTCCTCAAGAAGTTCCTCAACGAGCAGGGCAAGATACTTCCCCGCCGTATCACCGGCACTTCCCTCAAATTCCAGAGGAAGGTCGCCAAGGCCGTCAAGAGGGCCCGTTCCCTCGCTCTGCTTCCGTATGTCACAGACCTTCTTAAATAAATAGGAGAGCGCGATCATGAAGATTATTTTGAAGAAAGAAGTCACCAATCTCGGCGAGGCCGGTGATGTGGTTGAGGTCAAGGGTGGTTACGGACTGAACTACCTTATCCCCCAGGGATTCGCGATTGCCGCCACTCCTTCCGCTGTCAAGCAGCTTGAGGAGACAAAGCGCCAGAGAGCTCACAAAGAGGCCAAGCTCGTCGCCGACGCCGAGGCTCTCGCCGCCAAGATAGAGGCTACGACCGTCAAGGTCGCCGTCAAGGTCAGCGAGGCCGGCAAGATCTACGGTTCGGTCACCACCGGCCAGATCGAGGAGGCTCTTAAGGCCGCCGGTATCGAGGTCGACAAGAAGAACATCACCATCCCTGATGACATCAAGGCTCTTGGTGAGTATGAGGGCGCTGTGAAGTGCTACAAGGCCGTCAAGGCCGTCCTCAAGTTCGTCGTTGAGGCTGAGGCTTAAGACCTTGCTATAGAATAATATACTGTTTCCGAAACAGTACCCTGAAACCGCGCCGCGATATAGGAGATCGTTCCTGTGTCGCGGCGCTTTTTTGAATAGAAATTATTTGAGAGGATCTCCTTTCGGGCAAGGTTCCGCCACTGTTTTTAGACCTCGCCCGGTTAAGGGCGTGATGTCGCGTTAGAGGAATAAAAATCCCAGAGCGATCAGGGCCGCGACAGCAACGGGTATGAGAACCCACCAGATTTTTTTCAGGTAGGTTCGGCTTGAACGTTTATAAAAGTCGGAATGAGTTATCACCCGAAACTCGTTGTCCTGAATATCTTTTTCTGTATCAATCATTTCTTATTGATGCTTCAATGTATGCCTTCAACTTTATGAGCACCTCTCGGGAGGCGTTGAGCTCGTGCCGGCAGCCAGCGCAATCCGAAAGGATAAGCTGTTGCCTGGCGACATCTATATAATGGACGAAATCCATGTTCACTATCAGCTTCCTCCCCAGGCGGACAAAATCGAAACCTGTTTCACCGAGCTGGTCAGCGATCATGTCTTCAAGCTGTCCGAGCTGGTAAGACAGTAGCAAAGACCTTCCGTCTTGTGTGACAGCGTTGGAGTAGTTCCCGTCGGAGGATATGTATACCAACCGTCGGGCAGGAATAAGGAACAAATCGGTTCCTTTGGATATTGCGATGCGCTTCTCCATGGTTTGATGATGGACAAAAATAGTGATTATTCCCGAGTCAACGGCGATTATTCTGGCAAATGTATGAAATAAGCCGCTGAATGTACGAAATTGTCCTCGGGTTTGTCTCTCATACATTCGGTTTCCTCCTTCGTACATGACCCCTGAAAAACCTTGTCTGGCTCGCCTGAAACAGCGATTTTTGCCATCGGAAAAGATACGGTAACCCTTACGGAAATAAATGTATTTGGCTCAATACCCCAAAAGTAATTGTCCAAAATGATTATATTTGTAGAGACTGGCTATGCCGGTCAGGACATAACAGATGAAAGTGTTTGTTTTTGTTCCTCTGTTGGAAATCTGGTAAATTTCTTAAAGCGCGAGGAAAGACAAGCCTTCCATCACCTTTGTATTGCGGTTCAGTGGCATTCCGCCACATCTCGCATACACGGGTGTGGGGTATTGTTTTCATTCGCGCACAGGTTTACCAGAGCCTCCAACAGGATGAATACGGGATGCTCCACACTTTCTATTGTTGTCCGCGCTGACAGGGACTTTATAGACTGACACTAAATAAATACGCGATATGAGATGTACAAATTGTGGCTGGGAAAACCCTGAAGGAGCCCAGCGTTGCGAAAAATGCAACAGCCCCCTCGCCGGGATCCAGGCGCCTGCCTATGAGCAAAGAGGCGAAGTAATCCGCCAGGATGTGAAATCAACCGTCCGTGAGGTTCTGGAACCGATTGAGTTGAAAGAGAAAGGAGATGTCTGCCCCCAATGTGGTTTCCCTATAAGGGAAGGCTCCACAAGTTGCCCCAATTGCGGCAAAGTGTTCTCAAAGCCGGGTGCTCCGTTTATCGCCCCCGCTCCGATGGCAGGTGTCGCTTCTAAATACGGCGCCACAGTCAATCCGTGGAGCAATCCCACTGCCGGAAAGACCTTCAGGCTCCAGCCTGTCGCGTGGGATAACGAGCAGGGGGATCTCCCGGCCATGACTTACACTGGAGACATTGTCGGGCTAAACAGGGAGAATACTGACCCATCCAACAACACGATCACATCCAAGACCCAGGCGGAGATCACTTCCGAGAACGGAAAGTGGTTCATAGAGGACAAGAGCGCCCAGCAGAGCACTTTCGTCCACGCTGGAAGAAAAGTGGAACTCGTTGATGGGGATGTGATTATCCTCGGTAACAGGAGGTTTGTCTTTAAGGCGTAAAAGATCAGATGGTTGTCGCTCAAAGGTGTGACTTCGGAGTCGGCGATGTGATCGCTTCCAAATTCAAGATCACCAAGGTCTTGGGAAACGGAGCTTTCGGCATCGTCTATAAAGTCGTCGGACAGGATTCGAAGGTATACGCCATCAAACTGCTCAAACTCTGGGAAGTCTCTCCTGAACAATACGGGAATCTTAAAGCCCGGTTTGTGATGGAATACAACACCGGCATGATCAGCAGTCCTTACCTTGTCCACTCCTTCTCATACGGGGAGGCGAAAGGGAATCCGTTCATCCAGATGGAGTTCTGTGAGTCGGGTGATCTGAGGGGGTACTCCAGGACCCACAAGGTCGACTATGCCGATGTCGCCCGTGACATCCTCAGAGGTCTGGAAGCCCTCCACTCAAGAGGCAAAGTCCATCGCGACCTCAAGCCTGAGAATGTCCTCATCCGCAAAGACGGGACCGCCGTCCTGACTGATTTCGGAATATCCGGGGATCAGAACAAGAGGATGACCGAGAGGTTCATAGGCAAGCCCCAGCAGATCTTCGGTACTCGGGCATATATGCCGCCGGAGCAGGTCAATCCTCCGCGAGGCGGCCAGGCGACGGTTCTTCCCACGACCGATATTTTCTCTTTCGGGGTAATGATGTATGAGCTGATTGTCGGGAAACTGCCATTTGGGGAACTGAGTGAAGAGACCTTGATCAAGTATCTCCAGAACGGAAAGGACGGTCATTGGGATCGGGACGCTCTCATGAACGCGGATCCTTCCGGATTGTGGAATCCGATCATAGAGGGTTCCCTCAGGCCTGATTTCCATCATCGTATCCAGACGGTCTCCGAGATTCTCTCGATGCTTCCCGTGGGGAGGCAGCCGCGGGAGGAGCAAAAGGCCGATTCATTCCTGCCGGTTGTCAACGGCACGCTCCTGCGGATCATGCAGGGGGAGGACTATGGCAAGGTCTATTACCTTGACAATCTGCTTGGCGGCCGCTTGACATTGACCATGGGAAGGGATGACGAGTGGACACACAATCAGGTCCCTATCACAGAGGAGACCAGCAAATACATATCCCGTCACCATTGTACCTTGGAAAAAGAACCTCTTACCGGTCAATGGTTTATCCGCGACGGCCAGCTTCTTGGCGGTCGTTGGAGGGACTCGCTTAATGGGACTTATGTCAATTCCCGGGAAGCGGACAAGTTCGGTATAGCGTTCAATCCAGGAGACATCATATCCATCGGGGATGTGAAAATGAGAGTTGAAGGATATTAATATAAACACATAAACACCATGTCACAAGAAACCGTAAAGTACAACAGATCCCTCGCCGGCTCGGTCGGTGCGGGGATGAAGTCAATTTTCGCCGGGAAGGGTCGCCGGTACTATGAGCTTGTCCACAAGTCCAAGAGCAAGTACCATCAGGAAGGTGCTGTCCAGAAGATCATTATCGACAGTGTCGAGCTGGGGCGCGACCCTAAATGCCAGGTACGTTTCGACGAGTCGTTCCAGACTGTCAGCCGCCGCCACGCCGCGATCGTCAAAGATGGCGAGGGCTGGAAACTTGTCCAGTTGTCCAAAACCAACTCAACCTACCTGAATGGGAATAAGGTCACGGACAGCTGGTATCTCCAGAATGGCGACGAGATCCAGCTTTCCGCCGGTGGGCCCAAACTCGGTTTTGTGGTCCCGCAGGGAGAGGCCGGTCTTGTGAAGAGCATCGGTCTGACCAACAGGTTGACCCTTTTCAGAAAGCAGGCTCTCAGGCCTTACAAGACAGCGTTGTGGTGTCTGTTAGGCGTGTTGATCGCCGCATGTGCGGTTGGAGGTTATTTCTTGTTTGATCTTGGTAATAAAAATGCGGATTTAACTAAGAAGTACATAGATGTCGTCGAGGAGTCAGCGCGGCGAGACAGCTTGAACCAAGTCAGAATGCAGAACGTTGTCGATAGCCTTTCTAATGTCAAGCTTGACTTGGAGAAGCAAGTAAATAAGATGCGTGGAGCTATCAAAGCGAACTCCAGCGCTATTAAAGGTTTGAAACCACAAGTTACACCTTCGAGCGGCTCAACTACCACTGGTGTTAAGAATCAAGGGATGAAGACAATAGAAGAATGTTTCCCTTTTGTCTATTATATTCAGACAGAGGCTTTTGAGATTACCTATCCTGATGGTAAAGTCGAGCAATTCTCCTCACATGATACTGGTATTGGCTGGTCTGGAACAGGATTCTTGTTGAATGATGGCAGATTTGTCACAGCAAGACATGTGATAGAAGGCTGGCAGTTCTGGCAATCTGCGGATGGGGTTTCGGAGTCTTTACAAGATCTCAATGCTATAGTAAACAATGGAGGTTCGGTGAAGTTCTATTTTAATTGCTTCTCGCCTACTGGAGAAATCTTTAGTTGTTGTAGCAGTGATTTCCGTGTAAATAGTTCTCAAGATCAGCGTGGTACTTATGAGAGTGGATATAAATGGAGTCATGGGGTTGTCGCGACTGATTACGCCTATTTGAAACTCGGATTGTCTGGAGGACTTGCATTCGACGATGTAAAGTGTGACCAACTGAAAGTTAAGACAGAGTTAACAGTTCTTGGATTTCCATATGGCGAGGGAGTAAACTCGATTAATGATATAAGGCCAATTTATGGGAATGCCACAGTTGCGGCAGAAGGTCTACAACGCGGTAGGATATTGACCACTAATACTAATACGGAACATGGAGACAGTGGAGGCCCTGTATTCTATACGGACGAGGCCGGTCACCTTGTAGTTATAGGTATTGTTTCAGGTGGCATAGGCACTAATCTAGGCGAGATTATACCAATGTCAAAAGTCAGGTAGTATGAGACGAACATTATTTTTGCTTATAGCTTTTTTTACTGCTACGATAGCTTTTGCCCAGCCAGGATCTTTTTTCCGTGGCGTGAGTGATAATCAAAGATTTATCGAGGAGGCACTGTCAGATGCTTTCCGCATGGTACGTATCGAGTTTCAGCTTGAGGACACAACTTCCCACGAGAGGTTCAATCTTCAGGGAAAGGAGTATTTCGGCTTTGCGGAGGGTCTTTGCGTAAAGACTGCCAGCGGCTGGCTCGCTCCGGCATCCACGCTTACTCCTTGGAAGAATAGCCATTAGGTCAAGCAGTATCCTGAGTACAAACCGGCATTTTCCTATGCCACTGTCCTTTCGCCTGCGGATACTGTCTGGAAACCATTGGATTTGAAAGCTTTACCGGCGTCTGAAGCCTTGCCGGGAACATCTTATTCATGTGTCTCCGAGGTGGATACTTTCGGCCCTGGACTGTCAATCTGCGCTCTGGATGCCGAGAATGAGGGATGGATTGTTTGGATCGCCAGGGAAGGTAATAAACTCTCCGTCACCACATACAGTCATAGAGTGGCCGTTGCGGATTCAACGACCTTTGGCATCGGCCGTAAGGTTGTTCCGAATGGCGTTGTCGGAGGCTTGTATGTCAAACCATCATACCCTTCAGTTGGCGTGGTCAGTTTTAGCCTCGCCGGGTTGATGGAAAAGGGTTCTGATGGCTGGAAAGTCGTGCCAATCGAATGCGGAAAGACACTGGTTCAGAAACCTGCATTGGCACCTGACAAGCCTAAATTGGTTCCCGCCGGGGATAAGAAAGACAATGACTCAGAGGCTCCAGCAAAGGAGAAGAAAAACAAGAGAGACAAGAAAAACAAATAAAGATGACGCAAGTCAAATTCAGGGTGGCCGCCTACACTGACGCGGCCGGAAGATACAACCCGGATGCTCCGAGGAATGGCAATGAGGACAATATGTTCGTCAACGCCGACCTCGGCGCCCCCGAGGGGGCCGCATTCTTTGAGTCCGACAAGGAGATTGTGCTATCTGAATATGGCTGTCTCCTTGTCGTGGCAGATGGAATGGGCGGGATGAATGCCGGGGAAGTCGCCTCTGAGATCGCGGTCAATGTGGTCAAGGAAGCATTTGCTAAAGAGACGGTTCCGCACTCCGCGATGGAAAGTTCCGGGGGAAGGGAAAAGTATCTCAGGAAGGTTGTCGCCCTTGCCGATGAAGCCGTAAAGCGCCATGCGAATGCCCACCCTGAATGCGAGGGAATGGGCAGCACCCTGGTGTTGGCTTGGCTAAAGGATGGCGAGGCTTCAATAGCATGGCTCGGCGACAGCCGTATCTATCTTTTTCGGGAGCCGGAAGGGTTGAGGCAGGTCTCAAAGGACCACTCATACGTCCAGGAACTTGTCGATGCCGGAAAAATCACTGAGGAAGAGGCATTTATCCATCCTTATAACAATGTGATAACCCGAAGCCTCGGGGACATGAGTAAGAAGGCGGATGCGGATTCGTTGACTGTCAAAGTGTTCAAGGGCGACATCCTGCTTCTCAACAGCGATGGCCTCAGCGGAGTGCTCCACGATCAGGAGATGACCCAGATCATCCGTGAGAACTGTGAGACGATGAGCGCTTGCCGGTCCGCCTTGTGGAAAGCGGCCGAAGAGGCCGGCTGGCACGACAATGTAACCGCCGTCCTCTGTGAGATCACTGATGGGGATGAATATGTCGTTGAGCCATTGCGTGACACGGCGGATCCGGAGGCGAAAATTGATTCGGACCTGGATAAAACGAAGATTAATCTTGAGGCTGTTCCTCCAATTGCTCAGAAGGTTGGTTCAACACGGCCTTGGATTAAAAGGCTCTCTCTGGTCTTGACTGCTTTGGCGGTGCTCGCTGTTATTGGTCTGCTATTGATCTACTTCTTAGGAAGGCGAGATGAAATCAGGGAAGAACAGCCAGTACCTGAGGAAGTAGTTGATACTGTGGCGGTTCAAAATGACTCGGAACAGTGTGCCACCGAACCTGTCCCCGTTGCTCTCAAGAGTAAGGAACCAGCGAAACCTGTAGGGCGAGTTGAAAAGAAGA
>JAFVED010000242.1 GCA_017478125.1 Bacteroidales bacterium
AATTCCGCCTCGCGCGGAACGAGGTCAAAATCGATGGAGACAAGTCCCTGAGCGTCAAGGATGTGGACAAATACATCCAGCAGAAGTCCAACAGCTATATCATTTTTGGCTGGAACCCCTTCCTCAATCTTTACAATCTCTCCGGGAGGGACACGAGCAAGTTCTCCAACAAGATCATCAGGAAGATAGGGGAGGCTCCCGTAGTCTATGAGTCCTCCACCGTCAAGGCTTCCGTGGACAACATCAACCGCCACATGGAGTATCTTGGCTACTATAATTCCAAAGTCAGCAGCGATGTGAGCGTGTCCGGGAAAAAAGTGACCGTCACATACACTGTCGTCCCGGGCAACAGGTACCGGATAGGGAAGATCACCTATTCTGTTCCGGGAGGAGAGTTCGGGGATGATTTCATGGCCGACACGCTTAACCTCTCCATCAAGAGTGGCGATTACCTGTCGGAAGCCACTCTGGAGGCAGAGACAGAGCGCTCAGCGTCATGGATGAGGAGGAACGGATGGTTCGGTTTCACCAAGAATTTCTATTCTTTCGAGGCAGACACCCTCTCCAGGAAGGACACCGCCGATCTCAAGATGATCATCAACGAGTACACCAGGAACCAGAGCGCCGAGAGCTCCAAGCCGTTCAGGAAATACTCGGTCGGCGATGTGTCCATATCCTGGGACAAGGAACTCGCTTTCAATGAGAGGATTCTAAGGGACATGAACACTATCCGCCCCGGGGAGTTGTACAACGAGAGGGAAGTGAACAACACCTATTCCCGTCTCTCTGCCCTCAAGGTGTTCAGCGGGGTAACAATCACCCTTGACCCGAGGGACACGGCCGACATCGTGGATTGCGGCATCATCCTGTCGCCCTCCAAGACGCAGGGCTTCAAGATCAACCTGGAGGCTTCGACCAATTCCAACAGCTTGATCAGCCAGTCACCGCAGATCAGCTATTTCCATAAGAATATCTTCCATGGCGGCCAGTGGCTGAATCTGAGTTTCATGGGCAATTTCCAGTACAAGTACGACAACAGGGCCGTCCGTTCGAACGAGTCCGGTGTCTCGGCAGGCTTGAGTTTCCCTGAGTTCCTCGGGCTGCCCAACTCGCTGTTCAAGGGTCCGGACATACCGCGCACCGAAGTCAACGCCTCATTCATGTACCAAGACAGGCCGGAATATACAAGGACAATGATCTCGACCGCTTTGGGGTATTCCGGATCTCTCTCACGAAGGAGGTTCCTTTACCAGCTGTACCCGCTCCAGGCCAAGATTGTGCGCTTGCAGGACATGGACGAGTCTTTCATGGAGAGATTCAGCGGGAACCAGTTCTTTTTCAACGCCTACATCGACCACTTTGATGTCGGTTCCGGCGGAATGGTGTATTACACCACCTGCGCCGACATCAACCCCAAGGAGTCGTACAGGTACGTCCGTTTCCAGCTGGACGCGTCCGGAAATGTCCTAAGCCTTTTCAACGGAGCCATGAAAACTGACCGGCGCGGGAGCCGGATGATCTGGGGTATTCCTTATTCGCAATACGTGCGCTCGGAGTTGACGCTCGGAAACACGGTCTTCTTCGGAAGGGGAGACAACCAGTCAGTAGCGTTCAGGCTGCTCGGCGGTTATAGCCTGGCCTACGGCAACTCTTTCAGCGTCCCTCTCGAAAAGCAGTTCTACAGTGGTGGAGCCAGCAGTATGAGAGGATGGCAAGCCCGCACCCTCGGACCTGGACGAGCGGAGCCGGATGAAGTGATGATCATTCCCAGCCAGACTGTAGACATGAAGATTGAGGCTAACGCGGAGTATCGTTACCCGATGTTCTTGAAATTGCTGGGAGCCCTTTTTGTTGATGTCGGAAACACCTGGTACTCAAAGGACTGGGGAGACGACGGCTATGTCGGCAGGGATTTTCTCAAAAGCATAGCCGCGGACTGGGGAGTCGGTGGCAGGGTCGATCTGACGTTCCTCGTGCTCAGGGTAGACCTTGGAGTGAGGCTTTACGATCCTTCCATCAGCGGCATAGGATGGTATGGCCCGCGGGAATGGAGCAGGAAGGACTGCTACGCTCTCCACTTCGGCGTCGGATATCCGTTCTAACCCTTTTTTAATCTCAAGGCGCAGACATTCTCCACATGCTGAGTGTGGGGGAACATGTCGACAGGCTGGACAGCCGTTATCTCATATTTCTCGCAAAGGATCGCCAAATCCCTCGCCTGGGAAGCGGGGTTGCAGCTGACGTAAACAATCCGGTCGGGGGCGGCATCAAGAATGACTCTCGCCACATCCGGATGGATCCCGGCCCTTGGAGGATCGAGAATTATCACATCCGGATGACCATGAGCCTCTATGAAAGAGGGGACAAGGACGTCTTTCATATCCCCGGCGAAAAACTCGCAATTGGTGACGCCATTGGCGGCCGCGTTGGTGGCGGCGTCCTCGATGGCCTCCGGAACGTATTCGATACCAATGACTTTGGCAGCTTTCCCGGAGACGAACTGGGCTATGGTACCGGTTCCGGTGTAAAGGTCGTAGACAATCTCATTCCCGGTCAGTTCCGCGAACTCGCGGGCGACCGTATACAATTTCAGGGCCTGCCCTGAATTGGTCTGGTAGAATGACTTGGCACCGATCCGGAAAGTCAGTCCCTCCATAGTCTCGCGAATGGTCTCGGAGCCCTTGTAAAGAACGCATTCCTGATCCCCAATTGAGTCATTTAACTTCTTGTTAATTACGTAAAAAAGAGAAGTTATCTCAGGGAAAGCATCAGCAAGGGCATCGAGCATCGCCTCACGTCTCTCACGATCCTCATAGAAGAAGCACATGATGACCATCAGATCCCCGGTCTCAGTCGTCCTGACGAACATATTCCTGATAAAACCCTCATTGGCCCTGATATCGAAGAACTCCAACCCATGCTCTACAGCGTAACGCTTGCAGAACAAGCGGATGTCATTCGAGGGATCCCTCTGGAGATGACAACGGTCAATGTCCAGGACCTTGTCAAAAAACTTGCCCACATGGAATCCGAGACCCACCTTGTCCTCAGGAGGGACAGAGTCAGGATCTTCGCCCCATTTCAGCCATCGCCTGGACGAGAAGGTGAATTCCAGTTTGTTGCGATAGTAGACAGTCTTGTCGGAGGGGATAGTCGGAAGTATCTCAGGGACAGTCAGATGTCCGAGCCTAACAAGCTGATCTTCAACTTGTTTACGTTTGGCTTCAAGCTGTAGGGAATAGGGGAGAGGCTGCCATTTGCAGCCCCCGCAGGTGCCGAAATGGGCGCAAAAAGGCTCAAGACGGTCCTTTGAGGGTGTCACAATCTTGCTGATGAATCCCTCATAATAATTGTGATACTTGCGGGTAAGCCTTATGTCGACGACATCGCCAGGAACCGCGAATGGCACGAAGACTACAGCCCCGTTCCAATGCGTCAGCGCTTTTCCCTCGGCTGCGCATGCCTCGATCGTGACGTTCTCGATAATCTGGTCAACCTTCTTGCGTGACATCTTTCTTTTTATTATCAACAGGGGACTTCAGCATATACACAACTTAACATAATATAAATTGTGTAACAAAAGGTTCACAGTAGGGAAGCCACGGCCTCAGCGTCGAATTTGACGTCCGAATAGCCTTGTTTAAACGTGACTCCCTCGCTGAGAAGCTCAAATCCGGCGGCGGTCGCCATCTCATTCAGAGATTTGACACTAGCCGCGGCCCAAGTGTATGATCCGAAAGCCAGGAATTTCCTTCCTTTGACCATCCGGTCACATATTCCCTGCATCAACTGTCTCACAGGCGGAAATATTCCGTTATTGTACGTCGGCGAGCCGAGAATCACCGTGTCATATTTGAACACGTCCCTAAGGGCGAACGAGTAATTCTCCACGGTCAGGTCATGGACCTCGCACGGGATTCCCTTGACCCTGATCGCGTCGGCGAGAGCCAGCGCCGCCTTGCCGGTGTTGCCGTACATGGTCCCGTACGCCAGG
>JAFVED010000243.1 GCA_017478125.1 Bacteroidales bacterium
GCGCAACGAGGCCACCCTCACCTACGACCGCACCTTCGGGAAGCACACCGTGGGAGCCCTCGGAGCCTTCACGATCAACAGTGAGAACGGACGTGGCTTCAACGCCAGCGCGAAGGATCTCGACGACGAGTCGGAGTCTCTGCAGTTCTTCAAGTTCGCGAATTCCGACACCTACGCCATTGGAGACTACTACAGCGGACCGGACCGCAACATAGCCTTTGTGGCCAGAGGCTCCTACAGCTACGACGACCGCTACTTCCTCACCGCCTCCTGGCGCAGGGACTACGCCGGTCGTCTGCCTCTCGCCCACAACCACGGCGACTTCCCGGCCGTGACGGGTGCATGGAAGGTCTCCAGCGAGCCTTTCTTCCCCAAGAACGACAACATCAACCTCCTGAAGCTCAGGGCTTCCTGGGGAAGAGTAGGTAACCTCGGCTCGATCGGCTGGAACTACAAGTCCGCCACCCTCAGCAGCTCCTACTGGAACGAGGGATCGATCTACGGTCTTGAGAGCGGAAAAGCCTGGGACACTTTCTGGTACCCGGCCACTTCCATCAACAACGAGCTGACATGGGAGACTTCCGAAACCCTCGACGGCGGTATTGACCTCGACCTGTTCAAAGACCGTCTGTCCATTAGCCTTGACCTCTACAGGAAGAAGACATTCAACCTCATCCAGGACCAGACCATGGGCTGGCCGCAGACCATCGGACGCAACGCCATGAAGGTCAACCAGGGCGAGATCTCCAATAAAGGTATAGAGTTCGTCGCCACTTGGAAGGACAAGATCGGCAAAGACTGGAGCTACTATGTGACAGGCAATTTCGCCTACAACCACAACGAGGTGATCAGCACCGGTGTCTTCGATGATGACGGCAACGCCGGAGTGTGGACCGGCGGCGGCGACTGGGGCCAGATTCCCTGGCTCTACCAGAGCGAGGCCGGACAGCCTTTGAACTCATTCTTCGTGATCAAGACCGACGGGATCTTCCAGAGCGAGGAGGATGTCTACGACCATGTCAAGGACGGCAAGCTCATCCAGCCCAACGCCCAGCCTGGTGACCTTCGCTTCGTCGACTTCAACGGCGACGGCAAGATCGACACCAACGACCGTCAGTATGTCGGCAGCCAGATGCCCAAGTACACCTTCGCCCTCTCCGGCGGGTTCACATGGAAGAACCTCAGCTTCGACGCGATGTTACAGGGCGTGGCCGGAAACAAGATCGCCTATGTGGCCAAGGAGAGGATCCTCAGCGACGGTGACGTCAACTTCAACCGCAGCGCCGAGATCCTGAACGCCTGGAGTCCCACCAACACCGGTTCAAAGATCCCCCGCCTGTCGCAGAACGACCCCAACGGCAACTTCACGACCGCCTCTGACTACTTCATCGAGGACGGAAGCTACCTCAGGCTCAAGAACGTGACCATCGGTTACGACCTCACCAGCCTCATGCGCAGGCTCCCTCACTTCGCTGAGAGGAACTCCTCATGCGACATCTACTTCAGCGGCGAGAACCTCATCACCTTCACCAAGTACTCAGGAATGGATCCCGAGGTCGGCGGATACGACGCCCTCAAGTATCCTGTCTCCAGGGTATTCGCTTTCGGAATCAAACTCAACTACTAATTTGACGTGAATATGAAAAAGTATATAGCTATCGCTTTCGCGGCGCTTTGCGCTTTCAGCTTCACCTCCTGCGACAACTTCCTGGACTATTCCTCCATGGGCTCTCCTACCGAGGACAATTACTTCCAGAATGACCAGCAGGCTATCGACGCCGTTGACGGTATTTACGCCCGCCTTGCCCAGGAGAACGTCATGGGCAGGGAATTCTATTGGGAGCAGGCCATAGCCAATGACATCGTCTGGGGCCGGACGAGGGGCTTCAACACTCTCGCGACCTTCGAGTACACCGGTGACGAGAGCCCTCTTCGCGGAGTGTTCGGCGCCGCCTACAAGGAGGGTATGAATCGCTGCAACTGGATTATCCAGTCCCTTCTCGACAAGCAGGAGGAGACCACGCTTTCCGACATTGAGACCCGCTCTCTCGGTGAGGCTTATTTCATGAGGGCCTACTGGCACTTCATCATCGCCTATCGCTACGGTACCAAAGATCTCGGAGTTCCTTTCGTCGCCTACGAAACAGTCGAGGGCGGCTACAACAATGAGATTCCTGAGCAGCAGGAGTCCGTCATGAAGAACTACGAGCTGATCGTCTCCGACCTCCAGAAGGCCGAGGAGATCCTGCCCCGCTTCGAGACCTACGGCGCTGACGACCGCGGTCGCGCCCACAAGGCCGCCGCTGTGGCGGTCATGGCCAAGGTCTACGCCTACTGGGCTACCTGGGACGCCTCGCAGTGGCCCAATGTCATAACCTGCGTCAACAAGCTCGAGCAGACCTACGGGCGCGGGCTGGCCGACAATTTCACCGACCTCTTCGCCCCTGACTTCGAAAAGTTCTGGACGAAGGAATATTGCTGGGGCTACCCCTCCACCGGTGGTGTAAAGGGTTCCGGCGGCGGATCCATCGAGTTTACAGGAGTCAGCCTCGAAAACAAGGGATGGGGCAAGTTCAACGGTTGGGGCCAGTTCAAACCCACCTACGACCTCTATGAGGAAATGGCGAAGGACAACATCGACGGTGTGAAGAACGAGCGTCTCGCCGCCACCATGCTGGAGTACAACGACGAGTTCGAGTTCTTCGGAGAGATGCGCAGGTACTGGTCCGTGTCCGACCTTGAGGCCGGGTTCCAGATCGGTAAGTACCTTCAAGCCTTCGCGCCAGCCGACTGTATCGCCAGAGGCTGGGTCTACGACAATGACAACTGGCCTTGCACCCGTATCAACTGGCCGATCATCCGCTTCGCCGACTGCTTGCTTCTCCGCGCCGAGGCAAACCTCGCCGCCGGGAACGGAGCCGCCGCGGCCGCTGACATCAACAAGATCCGCGAGCGCTCCCACCTGAAGCCTCTCGCCGGAGCGGCGACATGGACCGACCTCTACCACGAGCGTCGCTGCGAGCTCGCTCTCGAGCTTGCCGCCGACCATGGTTTCGACTGCAAGAGGTGGGCATATTCCGGAGCCGACGAGATCAAGAAACTCGCCCTTAACGAGCTCAACAACCGCCCGAGGGTCCGTCACTATGCCGACCGTCAGAACCCCGAGTCAACCTTCGAGATTGGCTATTACGAGGATTATGCGAACAAGCTCCAGTGGAGCGACAAGTTCATGACCTTCCCCTACCCTTCCGAGCAGATCAACAAATCCGCCGGGAAACTTAAAAATGTCCCTGCATGGCAGTAATGTTTAAAAGCAAGAGAATATGAAAAAGATATTATTCGCCCTTTTGGGAATCGGTCTTCTTTTCACCGCGTGTACCGACGAGGATGAGATCTACCAGAATCCCTACAGGATCATCGTGGAATACCAGCCCTCGACCTTCACAATCAACGGGATAACCGGCAATGTGACTCCCGACGGAGACTACGACTGGATCACTTCCAACGGAGGCGGCAGCTTCACCGTCAGGCGCAACACCACCGGCCTCATCCGCCGCGCTGAGTTCACGGTCTCCGGCTCCAAGGACAAAGCGGTCGTGAGCCAGAGGGCCCACAGCCTGGACGGCGTGGTCAGCACCGTACTCTCCGGCCAGAGCCTCGGGTCAGCTTCCGTTGACCTTATCCTCTCCACCTCCTTCCCCGAAGACTACGAATCCTGGGGAATCATCTACGGAAAGACCTCCAACCGCGAGTCAGGCAAGGAAGTCCCCCAGACAGGAGCTCCCCAGTCCGGAAAGAACACCGGGATGATCTCGGGACTTGAGGAAGGAGTCGACTACTATGCCTGGACATACGTGGTGTCCACCGAAGGCGACAAACTGTACTCCGGAGCCATCGGAATCCTTCCTCCTGTCTATGTCCAGAAAGGCGAGGATCTCCAGGCTGCCATCGACGGTGCCAAGGATTTCTCCGAGGTACGTATCCTCGGAGCGGACAGCGGTGTCGAGTACACCGGCCCGATCGCCCTTAAGAACAGTGTCACTATCTCGGGCGGCTGGAACAGCGATTTCTCAGGCCAGTCTCCGGACAACCGCACGGTGATCAAAGGCAAAAACGGGGTGGTGTTCACCACAGCCGGTCTCCAGGACGGAGCGACCATCTCCTACCTGGACATCTCCGGAGGCTCCAACCCCAACGAGGGTGGAGCGATGCAGCTCGACGCGGGCAGCAAACTCACGATCGAGTTCTGCAACATCCATGACAATTATTCCGGAGACCAAGGCGGAGCTATCAAAGTCATGGAGGGCGCGAAGCTGTTCGTCGCCAACTCGATCTTCAAGGACAATGCGGGCAACCACCATGGCGGAGCCATCGCCGCCTCCTCGAAGTGCGAGGTGACACTGATCAATTCCCTGTTCGACCACAACCTCTCCCTTAAGAGGAACGGTTACTCAGGAGCCATCTTCCTCCAGGACGGCGTGAAGGCTGTCATGGTGAACTGCACGGCTGTCAACAACGTCAACTGGCCCGACAGCGGCAGCTCCTATGACTCCTGGCCTACCGTGGCTTTCCGCGGCTCGGGCACCAGCCTGGTCTTCTGCAACAACATCGTGGTAGGCAACATGTTCTATCCCTACGACGCTAATGTTGAGGGCCTTGACCTGTCCGTTCCTTCATCTTACGCCACGATTGTGCCGGTACAGCGCCAGCACGAGTCCGTGATGATCAGGTGCGTCCGCGACAACCCTGACCTCACCCATGTCATCTCCAGCAACCTGATTGAAGGAGCTTTCGGATGGCATTCGGTTAATGTCGACCAGATCAACGCCGCCAACACCTTCACAGCGGTTGGTTTCGATCTCTCGACCGTATTCAAGGCTCCCGCCAGCGGAGATTACACTCCTGTCGGCAGCGCTCTGAAAGGCGAGTTGTCTTCCGCTGTCAAGGAGGCTCTTGGAAAGTATGACACCGACCTTGCGGGCAATCCCCGTATAACGGACGGCACGATAAATATCGGATGCTACCAGGTCCAGTAAGATTCTTCGATAGCAAAGTAATTAGCGGGACGGCAATCACGGTCGTCCCGCTTTGGTTTTCAGATCCTTCGCTCCGCCCTTCGCGCGGGCTCAGGGCAGCGCTCAGAATGGCATCGCCGTGTTGTTTTGACATATTTTTGTTATTTTTGACACGAAGAGCATGGGCTGCTGACTAAGCCGAAACTTGGAAAGGAGTTTGTCTGGTTCAATGAGGAAAGAGAATTTGTCATATTACAGAATACTATGAAAAGAAGAGATTTTATCAAGGTGTCCGGGGCGGCCGCTGCCGGACTCGCATTGACAGGTTGCGCGCCTAAAGGTGGGGCATCGAAAGAAAGCTTCGCTCCAGGGATCCCGGTCCCTGACTACACCGGGAGGATCACAAGGGACACGGAGGCTTTCGCTCCGCTTAACATCAAGGAGATAACCATAGAGGCCGGGGCTTCCAAACCCTTTGACGTGATGCATGTCTCAGACACTCACATCGTGCTCGCTGACAGCAGGGATGACGATAGGAAAGCATTGCTCGCCGCGCGCAGGACCCGTTACATGGGCTATGGGGAGCATTATCTGGATGAGGCCATACGTTATGCCAACGAGAAGGGGATGTACATGATGCACACCGGGGACATGTGCGATTTCGTGTCGGAGGCAGGCCTCGATCTGGCGGCCAAGCACATGCTCATGGCAGACTGGTTCGTCTGCGCCGGCAACCATGAGTATTCGAAATATGTCGGTGAGGCCAAAGAGGACGAGGCTTATAAAGCCAGCAGCCGGGAAGCCGTCCAGAGCGCCTATCCCAACGACCTGACCTTCGCGAGCCGGGTCATCAACGGCGTGAATTTCGTCGCGGTCGATGACGTGTATTATTACTTTACTGAGAATCAGAAGGTTCTGATGGAGAAGGAGATCGCTAAAGGCCTGCCGGTCATCTTGCTGGTCCATGTCCCTCTCTACACTCCGGAGTTCTGCAAGTCCGAGCTGGAGGCGACGAAAGGCAACTGCGCTTATCTGACAGGGGTCCCGCTTGAGATCACCGAGACGTACGACCCTGGCAAGACTTATCCAGCAGGGGAGGAGTGGCGCTACCGCAAGGTCCAGCAAAGGGCAGACAAGCCCACGCTCGACTTCATCGCATGGCTCAAGGAGCAGAAACTCCTGAAGGGCATACTCGCCGGCCACATGCACCACTTCTTCGAGGAGCGCTTCTCCCCGACAGCGGTCCAGTACACCGTCGGCGCCACCTACAACGGCGATGTCCAGGTGGTTCATTTTAAATAAATTACTGTATTATCCAAATTGGATTATCTGAAAAGGATAATCCGATTTGGATAATTAATATATTCTGGCTATATTAGCGTGGCCAATCAGTCACGTTATGATCAATCCGTTTTATCTGACAGGGATTATTCCCGGGAAGTATTTCTGTGATAGGGAAAAAGAGACAAAATCCATCACTTCGTTCCTTGAGAATCAAGGGAATGTCCTGTTGACCTCGGCGAGGAAGATGGGCAAGACGCAAATTATCCGTCATGTATTCGACCAGGATGATATAAGGGATAATTACTACACTTTCTATGTGGATATTTATTCCGCGACATCGTTACGGGAGATGGTTTTTTTTATGGGGAAAGAGATCTATCAAAGGCTTGTTCCAAAAGGGAAAAAGGCTTTGAACCGTTTTCTTGGCGCTGTCAAATCTATAACCGCCGCCTTCAGTCTTGATCCGGTGTCGGGGAATCCCAGGATCAATCTGCGACTGGGTGACATTTTGACTCCGGAATTGACTCTTGAGGAGATATTCGGTTATCTTGAGGCGGCTGACAAGCCGTGTTTGTTCGCTATCGATGAGTTTCAGCAGATCGCGCGTTTCCCCGAGACTAATATCGAGGCGCTGCTGAGAACACATATCCAAAAAATGAATAACTGTCATTTCTTGTTTTCCGGCAGTGACAGACATATCCTGGAGCAGATGTTCTCATCTTACTCGAAGCCCTTCTACAACTCCGCTCAGCCCTTATTCCTTGATAGGATACCTAAAGACAAGTACATCAGTTTCGTCATTGGATGTTTTGCCGAGTCCGGCCGTGAGATCGACCCGGATGCGGTGTCCTATTGTTATGATTTGTTCGATGGTTACACATTCTATATGCATAAGGTCTTCCATGATCTTTTTGCCCAAGACACCGGGAAACGGGTGATAAGGGAAAACCTGGTTTCCAATACAATTGAAACTATTCTCGGGGAAGGAGAGCATGGTTATCGTGAGCAGATGGCTTCCTTGTCAACGATCCAGAAGCAGGTGCTCGTCGCTGTCTCAAAGGCCGGGATCGTAAGTCAACCGACATCTGGCGATTTTATTAAACGTAACTCCCTGCCGTCTTCAAGTTCGGTCCAGAAAGCGATGATCAGTTTGATGGACAGTCAGTTTGTGACATATCGGATGATAGAATCAAAGAGAGCCTACCAGGTGTCGGACAAGTTCCTTGAACTGTGGTTAAGAGTGACATATTAGTTTTCAACGTGATATGAGGAAATGTGCTTATTCACTTGCCGTGACGGTGATGTTGGCGCTGGCTTCTTGCGCCGTCCATCCGGCCCGGGAAGTCTCCTGGGGCGACAACGGCGACGGGACTTACAGCAATCCTGTGCTGGCCGCTGACTATTCCGACCCGGACGTGATCCGCCACGGTGACAAGTACTACATGGTCGCCTCCGACTTCCATTTCATAGGAATGCAAGTCCTTGAGTCAGAGGATCTCGTGAACTGGAAGCTGATAAGTCGGATCTACGGCCGCGTCGACCTTCCGGGCTGGGATGAGATGGAGCATTACGGCCTGGGTTCGTGGGCGCCAAGCATCCGGGAGCATGACGGAAGGTTTTATGTATATTTCTGTACCCCGGACGAGGGCTTGTTCATGAGTTCGGCGAAGGATCCCTCCGGCCCCTGGGAGCCTCTCCACCGTGTCATGGTGACTGCCGGATGGGAGGATCCGTGCCCGTTCTGGGACGAGGACGGCACCGCGTATCTCGGCCACAGCAAGGTGGGAGCGGGGCCTATCATCATTCACAAGATGTCCCCTGACGGGAAAGAGCTGCTCGACGAGGGCGTGACGGTCTACGAGGGGCCTGTCGCTGAAGGGACGAAGATCCACAAGATCGGGGGATTCTATTACCTGAGTATTCCCGAAGGCGGAGTGAAAAAAGGCTGGCAGACCGTCCTGCGCTCCAGGAACATCTACGGCCCTTATGAGCGCAAGGTGGTCCTCGAGACCGGTTCCACCGCCATCAACGGCCCCCACCAGGGAGCGATCGTCGACACGCCTTTCGGCGAGTGGTGGTTCATCCATTTCCAGCAGAGGGATCCCCTCGGCCGCATAGTCCATCTCCAGCCCATGCGCTGGGAGGACGGATGGCCGGTGATCGGGGAGGACTACGACGGCAACGGGGTCGGGGAACCTGTCCCGGCCTGGACAAAGCCGAAGACCAAAAAGACTGTAAAGCCTTGTCTTCCCGCGGCTTCCGACGATTTCGGCGGCAAGAGGCTCTCTCTCCAGTGGCAGTTCAACCACAATCCCGTGGATGACGCCTGGTCGCTCACCAGCCGCAAAGGCTATCTCGCTATCGACGCCCTCCATGCCGAGTCGTTCAAGAAAGCCCGGAACACAGTCTCCCAGAAAATCATGGGCTTTGCGGGATCGTACACGGTAAGTGTGGATCTGTCAGGTCTTTCCAATGGTCAGTACGCCGGGATGGCGTGCATGGGCAAGGACAACTTCCTCGCCGGGATCCGGAAGACCGGAAGCGGCACGGCCGTCTCTTTCGAGAAGGATGGGGAGCGTCTCGCCTCGGCTCCGGTGGAAGCCCCAAAGGTCTGGATCCGGATGACTTTCGACATAGAGGACAATGTGTTCGGTTTCTCCTACAGCGTTGACGGGAAGGATTTCCTGCCGCTGGGGAAGACCTTCGAGGCTGGGTTCGGCTATTGGAAGGGCGCCAGGGTGGCCCTATTCAGTTACAACGACGACACCGACGCCGGGACGGCGTGGTTCGATGATTTTGTCTACAAAAGGGATATTTAATGATGCGTAGAGGGTATTTGCTTTGTTTGCCGCTGACGGTGATTCTGGCCGTCACTTCATGCGGACATGGTGTGGAGGAGAACCCGGATCAGGACGGGGCGGTTTTCGTGCCGGTCGAGGAGACTCTCGTCCAGGAAAAGACCATGTCGGCCATGGACGCTGAGCCGGGACTTCCGAACCAGTGGATCGCGTTCAGAAAAGATATTAATATAGAGGAGGTTCCGTCGGAGGCCCCGGTCAAGGTCGCCGCGGACAGCAAGTACTGGCTCTGGGTCAACGGGGGTCTTGCCGTGTTCGAGGGAGGACTCAAGAGAGGACCGAATCCGAGGGACACTTATTTCGACGAGGTGGATCTCGCTCCTTTCCTCACGAGGGGGGAGAACAAGATAGCGGTTCTTCTGGAGTATTTCGGGAAAGACGGTTTCTCCCACAAGACCAGCGACCATCCACAGCTCTGGATCGATTGCCCGTCTCTGGGTCTCGGGACTGACGGGAGCTGGCTCAGCCGGGTCCTTCCCGCCTACGGGAAGGCCGGTTGTCCCGAGCCGAATTACCGCCTCTCCGAGTCCAGCGTCCAGTTTGACGCGAGGGAGGACATCGGGGACTGGATAACCGGCGAGCATGACGGCTTCGGCCCGGCGCTTGTCGGTGAAAGCTCCCTCGGAACACTCCACAGGCGGCCTATTCCGATGTGGAAGGACTTTGGAGTCAAGGAGATAGCCTTTGAGAGACACCCCGGACCCGAACGCGACACATTCGTCGCGAGGCTCCCTCACAACATGCAGATGACCCCGGTCATCGCCGTGACTTCCGACAAGGGAGGCCGAAGGATATTGATAGAGACCGACCACGCCAAGGTGGGCGAGGAGTGCGTCAGGGCCGAGTACATCACCAAGGCCGGGGATCAGGAGTACGAGTCTCTTGGCTGGATGAACGGGCGGAAGATTATCCTCACCGCCGACCATGGGGCCGAGATAACCGGCCTAAAGTACCGGGAGACCGGCTACGACACAGTCCCTTCCGGGAAGTTCTCCTGCTCGGATCCTTTCTTCAACAAGTTCTGGGAGAAAGGTTTAAGAACCATCTATGTCAACGCCCGCGACAATTTCTTCGACTGTCCGGACCGGGAGAGGGGACAGTGGTGGGGCGACATCGTGACTATCCTTGGCGAGTGTTTCTACACTTATTCTCCCTCGCTACACGCCCTTGTCCGGAAAGGAATCCGGGAACTCGCTGACTGGCAGAGGGATGACGACATAATTTTCTCCCCGATTCCGGGCAATTACGGGGTGGAGCTGCCTTGCCAGATGCTGGCCGCGGTCGGTCGCTACGGCATCTGGACATATTACATGAACACGGGGGACAAGGCGACCGTCGAGAAAGTCTATCCCGCTGTGAAAAGGTACCTGGCAACGTATAAAACCGGCTCTGACGGCTTCCTGGAGTGGCATGAGGGCGACTGGAACTGGGGCGACTGGGGCAACAACCGCGACATGCGCCTTCTTCAGGCGATGTGGTACTGCCTCGCTCTCCAGAGCATCTCTGACATGGCGGATGTCCTCGGGCTCACCGAGGAGGGAAGCGCTTACTGGGAGCAGATGGAGAATCTCAGGAAGGCTATCAACCGGATCGCGTGGACGGGGACCTGCTACCGTCATCCCGATTACGAGGGCGAGACGGACGACCGGGTCCAGGCTCTCGCGGTCGTCGCCGGGGTAGCCGCCCAGGATAAGTATGACGCCATATTCGAAGTCCTTAAGAATGAGGAACATGCCAGCCCTTATATGGAAAAATACGTCATGGAGGCGCTTTTCGCCATCGGTCACGGGGACTATGCCCTCGAGAGGACCAGGAGACGCTATTCCTTCATGGTCGAGCATCCGGATTTCGACACCCTCTTCGAGAACTGGAATGTCGGTGTGGACGGCGACTGGGACTGCGGCTCCGTCAACCACGCCTGGAGCGGCGGCCCTCTGGCCGTGTTCCCGACCAGGATGTTCGGGGTCTGCCCGTTGGAGGCCGGCTGGACAAAGTTCTCTGTCAGCCCGGACGAGAATATCTTCGATGACGCCAGCCTTTCATTCCAGACCGTGAGGGGAACCGTGTCAGTGTCTTTCAAGCGGGATTCCGGCGCGGGTCGTCTTGAAGTCGAGGTCCCGGAGGGTTCGAAGGCGAGGATCAATGTCCCTTGGGGTAACACCAACGCTGAGGTTGGCCCCGGCAGGCACGTCTTCGACCTGAGCGCGGGTCCGGTCAGACTCGAGGGAAACTTCAAGTTCAGGGACAGGAACCTTCCTGTGGATAAAAGGGTCGACGACCTGCTCGGGAGGATGAGTGTCGAGGAGAAGGTGGCCCAGATCAGCGCGCAGTTGCTCATGATGGATGAGTTCTATCAGAGAAGGGACTATTCCAAAGGCCATGTCCGTAATGTCGGCCACTTCCTTCCGGACGGTGGCTTACCGAACGATCCGAAGTCCGTGGCCGAGCGGATCAACGAGGACACCCGGCGCTCGATCGAGGCTAACCGCTGGGGGATCCCTGTCCTTCAGCATGGTGAGGCCCTGCATGGCGCGCAGTGGGGCGACGCCACCTGTTTCCCTCAGAGCATAGGCATGGCCGCCACCTTTGACGAGGATCTGTATTCAGAGGTCGGAAAGGTTGTGGCCCAGGAACTTAGGGCTGTCGGAACGCGCCAGGTCTACGCCCCTGTCGTGAACATCACCAGGGATCAGCGCTGGGGCCGGGGCCAGGAGAGCTACGGGGAGGACGTGCTGCTCAATTCCCGGATGGGCGTGGCTTATGTCAAGGCCCTGGAGGAAGGCGGAGTCGTCGCCACGCCGAAGCATTATGTCGACAATTACGGCGAGGGTGGCCACGACTCGTTCGCTTCGCAGATGTCCTGGAGAGCCCTCAGGGAGGTCTACCTGGAGCCTTTCAGGGCCTGTGTCGAGGAAGGTGGAGCCAGAGGAATAATGGCGGCCTACAACTCTGTCGACGGTGTCCCTTGCGGCTCCAATGGAAGGCTGCTTAAGGATATATTAAAGGGAGAGTGGGGCTTCAATGGGATTGTGGTCTCCGACTACGGCGGGGTCGAGGGAGTCCACTCCAGCCATCACATGGCCGGGTCCGACGCGGATGCCCTTGCCTTATGTCTTGAGAACGGTTTGGATGTCCAGATGGCCAACACCGACGGGGACCTGCTTCAGCTGGTAAGGGATGGCAAGGTCAGCCGGAAAACCCTTGATGAGAGCGTCCGCAGGGTCCTGAGGATAAAGTTCGAGCTGGGTCTTTTCGACGAGCCTTTTGTCGATCCGGCCAAGGCGGAGACTGTGGTCAGGAGTCCCGCTCACAGGGAACTGGCCTACGAGGCCGCATGTGAGGCGATGACCCTGCTCAAAAACGACGGGATCCTGCCGTTACGGCCCGGAAGTGTCAGACGGATAGGGGTTTTCGGTCCGGCCGCGGATGTCCTTAATGTCGGTGACTACAGCGGCGGGAGAGGCGGCTGGAAAGGAGACGGGGTGACTCCTGTCGAAGGTCTTAGGGAGGCTTTCAAGGGCTCAGCGGAAGTGGTATTAAGCTCTGGCGGGCAGGATGTCAGCACCCTGGCGAAGTCTTGCGACGTGCTCCTTTTCTTCCCGGCCATCACTGAGGAGGAGTGGAGTGACCTCAGCAGTTTCAGGATGCCATCGGCACACGAGAAGGCCAGAAGGGAGAAGACAGGCGCGCTCATAATCGCCGACCAGCAGGAATCCAGGATAGAGATCGACCAGGAAAAGATGGTCAGGGACCTGATCGCTACCGGCAAGCCGGTCGTCGTGGTTCTCCACAACGGTGCCGTCATAGACATAACTGATTGGGTCGATGGCGCTTCCGCTGTTTTGGAGGCATGGTACTCCGGTGAGCAGGGAGGCCGGGCGATAGCCGATGTGCTCTCCGGGAAGAGGACTCCTGGCGGGCGGCTTCCGATGAGTTGGGTGAAGAGCATTGGCCAGAATCCTTATTACTATTCTATCAAGCCGAGCGGTCGCGGCTACGGCTATGTCGAGAACGACGGCAAGCCGCTCTATCCGTTCGGCTATGGTCTCAGCTATACCACTTTCAGTTACAGCGGTTTCCAGTTGCCGGAATCACTTGGGAAAGACGAGTCGCTCAAGGTAAAGGTGACTGTTACCAACACAGGGGATGTGGAAGGCGACGAGGTTGTCCAGGTATATTCCCATGACGAGCTTGCCTCCGTGGCTCGTCCGCTCAAGGAACTCGTGGCGTTCAAGAGGTTGACCCTCAAGCCGGGGGAGAGCCGGGAGGTTGAGATCGAGGTGCCTTACCGCCGTTTCGCGATGTGGGACAAAGACATGCGGTTCGGAGTCGAGGAAGGCTGGTTTGAGATCTGGCTCGGAAAGAATGCCGAGGAGAAGATCACCGGCGGCATGGTATATGTGAGATAGGCTCGTATATTTTGATCTGAAAGAACAATTTTTTGAGCCGAGAGACATAAATATGGGCCGATTCTTGGTATTTGGTACATTTTTATGTATTTTGGCTCAAAAATATGGTTATGAAAAAAGAGGCCATCATAGACTTCATCTGGAGAAATCCGTTCTCTTCGAAATCGGAGATATGCGAGGGGACTGGTTTTCCGGGTAGTGACTCGTCGCTTAAAAGAATCCTTTTAGAGGCTGTCGAGTCCGGATTGATAATAGCTGAGGGTAAAGGGCGGGCCACCAAATACGCGCCTGTCAAATATCCCGACGGTGTCCAGACCTTTGAGAAAATCCGATCGGAAGGTTATCTGTACGTGGACAAAACTGATCTGGTGTATTCCCTTGTCAGCCGTTCGTCTTCCTATGTTTTCCTCAGTCGTCCGAGACGTTTCGGGAAGTCGTTGCTGATCAGTACTCTAAAGGCTTATTTTGAGGGTGACAAAGATCTGTTCAAAGGGCTCTCCATCGAGAGCAGGGAGTCTCAATGGATCCGCTATCCGGTTGTCCGGATCGATCTGAGCACCACGGCGGACGCGTTGGACACGTCCCAATTGTATCTTAAGCTCGGTAATCTTCTTGAGGAGAATGAGGACTATCTCGGTTTGGCCAGGAATGAGACGCTTCCTGGCGAACGGCTTTATTCCTTGGTGCGGCGGGCTCAAGACAAGTTCGGACGCAAGGTTGTCATCCTGATCGATGAGTATGACGCGCCGATGTTGGGAGCGGTCTATGACAATGATCGGGCGGAGGAATTCAAGAGCGTGGTCAAAGAGTTTTTCTCTCCTCTTAAAAAACTGGAGCCATTTCTCCGTTTCGTGTTCTTGACAGGAATCACCAAGTTCAGCCAGATGAGTTTGTTCAGTACGCTGAATAATCTGGATGATATTTCCCTGGATGATGAGTTCCGCTCGATATGTGGCTTTACTGAAAACGAGCTCAAGAGGTATTTCGCCTCTAGCGTCAGGCTGCTTGCCGGAAAGGCGGGAATATCCGACCAGGAGGCTTCCATCCTGATAAAGAGGAAATACGACGGCTATCATTTCAGTCCCGCTTGCGAGGATATCTATAACCCCTTCAGTATCATGAAGGTGTTTTCCAAAATGAAGTTGTCTGATTATTGGTTCTCCTCGGGTACGCCCACATTGTTGTTCGAAGCGTTAAAGCGGTTCAATACGCAGATTTATGATATAGACGGGGTGGAGGCTCCCGCTTCCGTGTTTGACCAGCCAACGGAGTCCGTTACAAGCGTGATTCCCTTGTTTTACCAAAGCGGATATCTGACACTGAAATCATATAGTCCGGACACGGACACTTATGTGCTGGGTATCCCCAATTCGGAAGTCCGTTCCGGTTTGATGGACAACCTCCTTCCTTCGGTTGCGGACAAAACCCCTGTCGAGACCCAGAATGTGGCTATCAGATTCAAGAGAGCGCTTATTGACAATGACTTGGATTTGGCATTGGATATCCTTAAGGGCTTCTTCGCTTCAATTCCATATCCTGAGTTTGGCAGCGAGGCGTTGGATTCATTCGAGAAGAAGGAAGCCTATTTCAAGCGCCTGTTTTATATAGTGTTCTCATTCATGAATGTCCAGATCTACACCGAAGTGATGAACAGTGAGGGAAGGACGGATGCGATCATGTATCTTGGTGACACTGTGTACATTGTGGAGGCCAAAATGGACTCCACGCCTGAAGAGGCGCTTCGGCAGATCCGTGAGAGGGGATATGCGGACCGGTTTGCCGGGAGCGGGAAAAAAGTGATATGCCTGGGTCTTGATTTCTCGTCGAAGACCAGGACGATAGAGAGTTGGAAAACAGTTTAGACATATAGTATTATAGAATGAAAAAGAGTATCGTGTTTTTGGTTCTGGCCGCGGCTGTGGGTTTCGGAAAGAATGTCGCTTTTTGTCAGAACCCGTTGTATTTGAATGAGAAAGCTCCGATTGGCCAGAGGGTCGAGGATTTGCTCGGAAGGATGACCGTGGACGAGAAGATCGATCTTTTGAGGGCGACCTCTCCGGCTAACGAGCGTCTGGGGATAGCGAAATATTACCACGGCAATGAGGCTCTGCATGGGGTTGTGCGTCCGGGTCGCTTCACGGTCTTTCCCCAAGCCATCGCCCTGGCGGCTTCTTGGGATCCGGACCTTTTGCTCAAGGTCTCCACGGCCATCTCCGATGAGGCCCGGGCAAGGTGGAATGAGCTGGGTGAGGGGAAGTTACAGACCAACCAGTTCAGCGACCTGCTGACTTTCTGGTCCCCGACAGTGAATATGGCGAGGGATCCCCGCTGGGGCCGTACTCCTGAGACTTACGGGGAGGATCCCTTCCTTACCGGCGAGATGGGAACAGCCTTTGTCAAGGGGTTGCAAGGGGATGATCCCCGCTACCTCAAGGTCGTCTCGACCCCCAAGCATTTCGCCGCCAACAACGAGGAGCACAACCGGTTCGAGTGTGACGCGAGAATCCCGGAGAAGCAGTTGAGGGAATATTACCTTCCGGCTTACGAGGCCCTTGTCCGCCGGGGACACGCCGCCTCGATCATGGCTTCCTACAACGCGATAAACGGTATTCCTTCTTCCTCCAATCCTTGGCTTTTGACAAAGGTCCTGAGGGATGACTGGGGCTTTGACGGTTATGTGGTCTCCGATTGTGGCGGGCCTTCCACCCTTGTGGAGGATCATCATTATGTGTCCAAGCGGGAGACCGCGGCGGCCCTCTGCCTGCTCTCCGGCCTTGACCTGGAGTGCGGAGACGACTATTACATCGAGCCTCTCCGGGAAGCCTACAGGCTCGGGATGGTAGGTGACGAGGACATCGACCGCGCGGCCAGGAGGGTCTTGACAGCGAGGTTCAGACTCGGCATCTTCGATTCCGGCGAAGACAATCCCTACACAAAGATAACCCCGGAAGTGATTGGTTCTGAGAAACATCAGGCTCTCGCCCTGGAAATGGCGAGAGAATCGATAGTCCTCCTTAAGAACCAGGACAATATCCTCCCGCTGAAGAAGGGCAAGGTCCGGTCGATAGCCGTTGTCGGCATCAATGCCGCCACCTGCGAGTTCGGAGATTATAGCGGCGCCCCCGCCTCTGAGCCAGTCTCCATCCTTGAAGGGATCAAGGCCGCCGCCGGAAAGGACATCAAGGTCAATTACGCCCCCTGGAAGTCCGCCACTGACGGGATGGAGGTGATCTCTCCTGAATTCTTCCCCAATGGACTTCGGGCCGAGTATTTCATCGGCACCGGATTGACTGGCGATCCAAAGGTAAGGACTGACGAGTGGATAAACTTTGAGCCATCCAACCAGGCTCCGGACCCTTTCATTCCGGCGACGCCGATGAGTATCCGGTGGACCGGGACGCTTCGTCCCAACATTACCGGGGACTATGAGATCAGTTTCACCTCTGACGACGGTTGCCGTCTGTGGATCGATGGTGTTCTCCTGATTGACTCGTGGGGGCCGCACAGTGTCCGTTCGGACAATGCCTCTGTCAGGCTTCAGGCGGGGAAGGACCACAAAATTGTGGCCGAGTACGCCAACGGTCGTGACTATGCGGTGGCCAAGTTGAGTTGGCGTCCTCCAGTCCCTGACAGCCAGAGCCGTCTGGCGCTTTACGGCAAGGCGGGAGAGCTGGCCGCGAAGAGTGATGTGGTGATCGCTGTGATGGGCATCAACAAGACCATCGAGAGGGAAGGGAAGGACAGGGAGTTCATCACCCTGCCCGCCGATCAGCAGGAGTTCCTCCAGGAACTCTACCACGTCAACAAGAAAGTCATCCTGGTGTTGGTAGCCGGGAGTCCTCTCTCCATCCTTTGGGAGGACAAGAATATTCCCGCCATCGTCAACGCCTGGTATCCGGGTGAGAAGGGCGGAACGGCCGTGGCTGATGTGCTGTTCGGAAAATACAATCCCGCCGGGAGGCTGCCTCTGACCTACTACAACAGGCTCGAGGACCTGCCCGCTTTCGACGACTACGACATCACGAAGCGGACCTACAAATACTTCGAGGGCGACGTTCTCTATCCGTTCGGTTATGGCTTGAGTTACACGACCTTCCGTTATTCCAATCTCAAAGTTGAGCCCAAGGGAGAGACTGTCGAGGTCTCCTTCACCCTGAAGAACACCGGAAAATACGACGGAGAGGAGGTCGCTCAGGTTTACACCCGCCTCCCGGATTATGAGGGCAAGGCTCCCGTCAAGGAGTTGAGAGGTTTCAAGAGAGTTTATCTCAAGAAGGGAGAGAGCAAGGTAGTCACAGTTCCAGTCAGGAGGGAGGATCTACGCCACTGGAGTGAGTCCCAAGGCAAATTCATTATTCTTGAGGGACTTCCGGAAGTGATGGTCGGAGCCTCATCCTCTGATATCCGGCTGAGATCAAATTGAGGATTTGATTGATATGGAGATGGTTGGGATTTTTAAGAGAACAATCCTTTTATTGCTCGCCATCTGCGTCCAGGCGCTGGCGGGGGCGCAGGAGGCGGTGGACAACACTTTCGGGGGATGGGAGTTTATAGACGTGTCCCACGATTTCGGGAAGAGCCCTTTTTTCGCCAGCTTCTACTATGAGCACGACAACTACCAGTACAGGCGTCTGGAATGTTGGTACACCCGCACCACCATGGGTGTCAAGCTGTTGCCTTGGCTGAAGGCGGATGTGGCCTATGACTACATCCAGGAGCCTTCCTTCGCGACCCACAAGGCGTTGGTGGACTTGACGGGCACTCTGAGGCAGGGCGGCCTGAAAGTCTCCATCCGGGAACGTTACCAGCACGGCTGGACACCGGAGATAGGGGAGCAGAGCGACGTGCTACGTTCCAGGCTGAAGGTCTCGTACGCCATCCCCGGGATCAGGCTCAGCCCTTACCTCGCTGCCGAGGTGTTCACATGGGGTGACCAGTGGAAGAAGACCAGGCACTATGTGGCCTGCGCCTACTCCGTCTCCAGATCCGTCGAGTTTGAGGCCTACTATCTTTACTACGCCTTCAACGCGGTTCCCGCCGAGCATGTCATAGGACTCGGGTTCAATTTCAATATTTAATAGTTATCACAAAGTTTATCGGATATGAATAAGCGCTTAGGAATCATTGTGTTACTCCTTTCTTCCCTCACCCTTGCCGCTTGCCGGGACGCTGACCGCGAGTCTCCTGTCTCCGGGACGGAATTTGTCAGCGAATATCTCTCCCCGGCAAGGATTGTCCTCGAGCGCGGGGCGGTCAGCGAGGGAGCGTGCCTTCTTCGTGAATATCGGGGGCAGGTCTCAACCAGCGAGCCGGTCGCGGCCAGATTCTCGAAAGGAGGGTCGATCCTCCTGGACTTCGGCAAGGAGATCCAGGGCGGGATCCAGATAGTCCGCTCGATGTCCGGGAGTCACGCCCCGGCATTGTTCCGCCTTTGTCTCGGCGAGTCGGTGAGCGAGGCCATGAGCGATGTGCGTGAGCCGGGATCTACGGCGACCAACGACCACTCGGTCAGGGACTTCGACATCTCCGTTCCGTGGCTTGGGGTCGCCGAGTACGGCAACAGCGGTTTCCGTTTCGCGAGGCTCGACTACCTCGGCGATGAGGAGATCGGCCTGGTGACAGTGAGGGCCATCTCCAAATACCGCGACATCCCATATCTCGGATCGTTCGAGTGCCCGGACGAGCGCCTTAACCAGATCTGGAAGACAGGTGCTTACACTGTCCACCTGAATATGCAGGAATATCTCTGGGACGGGATCAAGCGCGACCGCCTTGTCTGGATCGGGGACATGCATCCCGAGGTGATGACCGTGGGTACGGTCTTCGGGAACCATGAGGTTGTCCGCAAGAGCCTCGATTATGTCCGGGACAACACCGATCCGACCGTTTGGATGAACGGAATCTGCTCATATTCACTGTGGTGGATCATCATCCACCACCACCTTTACACCTGGTACGGGGACTTGGAATATCTCCGGGAGCAGAAAGTCTACATGTCCCAGCTCCTCGAGAACGTGCTTTCCAATGTCAATGGATCAAGGGAGGCTTACGGGGAAGGCCGTTTCATCGACTGGCCGTCGAACGACCAGCCGGATGTGATCCACGCCGGCCTGCAGGCCCTCACGGTGCGCGCCCTTGAGGCCGGATCAGAGATAAGCGGGCTGCTCGGCGACGCTGATCTTGAGAACAGGTGCGCTGAGACGGCGGCGGAGATGCGAAAATATGTCCCCGACCATGTGGGCAACAGCCAGGCGGCCGCCCTGCTCGCGATCGAGGGAATGATGGATGCCGGGGAGGCCTCTAAGATAATACTGGCCAACGGACCGGAGAAATTCACATCCTTCATGGGATATTACCTTCTGGAGGCTCTCGCCAAGGGAGGCCATTACGCTGAGGCTATGGATCTGATTTCCAAGTATTGGGGCCGGATGCTGGATCTCGGGGCGACCACCTTCTGGGAGGATTTCAATTACAAGGATGGCGAGAACGCCGCGAGGATAGACGAGATCGTCCCCGAGGGCAAGTTCGATATCCACGCCGACGGGGGAGCCTGGTGCTATGTCGGCCTTCGCCATAGTTTCTGCCATGGCTGGGCCTCAGGTCCGACCACATGGCTGAGCCGCCATGTCCTCGGTATAGAGCCGGTCGGGGTAGGATTCAGGCAGGTCAGGATCGAGCCGCACCTGGGCGACCTCCAGTGGGCTTCTGGCACATTCCCGACTCCTTATGGTGTCATCTCGGTCAGGCATGAGAAGAAAGCCGACGGGACTGTCTCTTCCGACATACGTCTCCCGAAAGGAGTCAAACTTGTGAAATAGTCAAACGACAACCATGGCATCTGACAATATCCAAAGACAGGCGGTGAGAGCGTTCGTCCGGGAATGGTCCGGCAAGGGCTATGAGAAGGGCGAGACCCAGCGCTTCTGGATAGACCTCCTGCACACCATCTTCGGCATCGACAACCCCACCAGGATCATCGGGTTCGAGCTTCCTGTCAAGACAATAACCAAGGAGAAGGGCTCGGACTTCATCGACGCGTACATCCACTTGTCGAAGGTATTGATCGAGCAGAAGGGGTCGCATGTCGATCTGACGAAAAAGGCCAGGCAGAGTGACGGCACGGAACTCACTCCATACCAGCAGGCCCGCAGGTACGCCGCCGGCCTTCCGCTGTCGATGGCACCCCGCTGGATTGTGGCGTGCAACTTCACGACATTCGAGATCCACGACATGGAGCGGCCTAATGACGCTCCGGAAGTCGTTGAGCTCAAGGATCTTGAGCGGGAGTGGCACAGGCTCTCGTTCCTTGTGGACGACTCCGGTGCCCACATCAAGAAAGAGCTGGAGGTCTCCATCCAGGCGGGTGAGATCGTGGGCGTGCTGTACGACAAGATCCTGGCCCAGTACAAGGATCCGTCAAACCCGGAGTCACAGAAAAGCCTCAACAAGCTCTGCGTCCGGCTGGTGTTCTGCCTCTACGCCGAGGACGCGGGGATATTCGGGAGCAAGAACATGTTCCATGACTATATGGAGCAGTTCAGCGCCAGTGACTTCCGCAGGGCTTTGATCGATCTGTTCCGTATCCTTGACACGAGGCCGGAAGATCGTGATCCATACGAGGATGAGCGTCTTCTGGCCTTCCCGTATGTAAACGGAGGACTTTTCGGTCCCTCCTGTCATCCTGAGCGAAGCGAGGGATCTATTCGAAGCGAAGGATCTGACATCGAGGTCCCCCGTTTCACCGAAGAGATCCGCCAGCTGATCCTGCAGCGGGCGAGCGACGATTTCGACTGGTCGCTCATCAGCCCGACCATCTTCGGTGCCGTGTTCGAGAGCACCCTGAACCCTGAGACCCGCCGCTCCGGCGGTATGCACTACACCTCCATCGAGAATATCCACAAAGTCATCGACCCTTTGTTCCTTGACGACCTCAAGGCCGAGCTGGCCGGGATCAAGGCGGAGAAGGTGGCCAAGACCCGCCGGGAGAGAGCCCTCGGGTTCCAGGACAAACTCTCCGGCCTTAAGTTCCTCGACCCTGCCTGCGGCTCCGGCAACTTCCTGACGGAATCCTACACTTCGCTCAGGCGACTGGAAAACGAAGCGCTACGCATCATCTATGGAGGCGATCGTTTGATTGGTGAATTTGCCGACCCGATTAAAGTCAGTATCAACCAGTTCTACGGGATAGAGATAAATGATTTCGCGAGCTCCGAGGCACAGACCGCCCTCTGGATAGCGGAGAGCCAGATGATGCAGGAGACCGACGAGATCGTCGGCTTCAACCTCGACCCCCTGCCGCTCAAGACCTACACCAACCTCCGCGAGGGCAACGCCCTCTGCCTGGACTGGAACGAGATCTTCCCCTGTCATCCTGA
>JAFVED010000244.1 GCA_017478125.1 Bacteroidales bacterium
CAATGGCGGAAATCAAAGCCCCGGTCCAGATCACCAGTTCTCCAAGGTAGTTGGGGCAGCGGACGATCTTGTACAGCCCGGTGTCCACGAAACGTTTGGAATTGATCTTTTTCGCCGCCGATTTCTGAGCGTCAGCACCGGCTTCAAGCATCACTCCGCAAGCCATCATGGCGGCTCCTATCCAAGCCCATAAATCATTGATGGGTAGTCCCTTGGCAGTGTTCGCCAGCCTGAAGGCCACCGGGCTCACCTGGCCCACATAAAGAAGGGCGCAGAAGATCCAGACAGAGAGGATCACTCCGACGGGCTTCTTTTTCTGGAGCGAAGGATCGTAAAGGATCTTGCGGTACGCCGCGGCCTTCCTCTCCCTGATGAGGAGATAGGTCCCAAGCCGGCAACCGAAAATGAACATGACCGCGAGCAGAAGAGCGGTCGGGGGAGTCACGGCTCCGGCGAAGATGATGACCAGGGTAAGGGCCAGGGCGGCTATTCCATAGCCGTACCCGAGACTGAAGAAGTAGATGAAGTATTTCCAACCGACAGCTGACACCGCCAGCGACACAGCGATAAGAATCCAGAGATATGTCATGGTTATTATGTTTTTGTAACATCAAAAGTACACAATTATTCGTTATCTTTGTTAACATGAAGAGAATAGTTTCAATCGTGATGGCCTTTCTGGCTATCTCTGTCTTGCTTGGAGCACAGACCAAGGTCATGTCCCACAGAGGTTATTACGCCCATCCCGGCTCGTTTGAGAACACCTTGACCAGCCTGCGGGGCGCGCAGGAGCTGGGGGTTGAGGGTGTCGAGCTGGATGTGCACCTCACCACCGACGACTCCCTCGTGATCCTGCATGGCCCGAAGATCGCAGGCTCGGAGTACAAAGACGTCCAGAAGCTTGATTTCAAGACGGTCCGTTCCTGTGTGCTTCCCAACGGAGACAAGGTTCCGACGCTCAGGGAATATTTCACCCAGGCGAAGAAGACTACCGCCCTGATGCTCTTCCTGGAACTTAAAGCCCATCCTACAAAGGAGAGGGAAACGACTCTGGCTGAAAAGGTTGTCGCTCTTTGCGACGAGATGAACATGTACGACCAGGTCACGTTCATCTCATTCAGCGAGCATCTTTGCGACGAGATCCTGAGGCTCCGGAAGGGTACTAAAGTGATCCCTATTTCCAGCAGCAAGGCTTACACGACCGAGGAACTCCTCAGGCGAGGCTATGCCGGAGTCTCCTACCACATGGGTGTCGTTATGAATAGGACCCACCTCCTGGACGAGGCTCATGAGGCCGGGCTGCAGACGGTTCTATGGCCGGTCAACAGCTACGATCTGGCGGATTTCGCCATGCGTCACCATGTCGATTACGTCAGCTCGGATGAGCCGCAGGCGATGCTGAACCTGATGTCGGCTGTCCGGGAACTCCAGTGGAAGCAGACCAAGAAGCTGATTGTCTTCGACTTGGACGGGACCCTGACTCAGCACAAGCAGCCTCTCACGGACGCTAACCGGGCGGTTCTGGACACTTTGAGGCAGCGTTACGAGATCATCATGGCCGGAGGCGGCAACTGCAAGAGGATATATAACCAGATGGGGCAATATCCGATCACCATCCTGGGCAATTACGGGATGGAGGAGAGCCAGGTCATTGACGGGGAGTTCAAGATGGTCCGTGAGGAGACCAGCCCCGTGGACAAGAAATTCTTCGACAAGAAGACCGCGGAGCTCCGCAAGAAATATGGCTACACCGTCTACAAAGGCGACTCGAATGAATATCACCAGTCCGGGATGGTCACTTTCGCCCTGCTCGGTACCAAGGCTGACCAGGCGGACAAGCTCGTCTTCGATCCGGACAAGATCCGCCGCAGGGCTATGTTCCTGGAGATGAGCGAGATATTCAAGGACTACTCGGTCTTTATTGGCGGAACGACCTCTTTCGACATAACCCCCAAGCAGTATAACAAGTACGACGCTGTGATGCGGTATGCCGCCGAGCATGGCTATGTCAAGGATCAGATCCTCTTTGTGGGGGACGATTTCACTGATGGCGGCAACGACAGCCAGATCCGCCTCGGAGGGATGGACTACATCCGGATTGACGATTATACCCGGCTCCCGGAAAAGATGAGTTTCATGTTTTAAGAATATATAAATATTTCTATATGAATAAGTTCTGGACTTTGGTGATGTCTTTGGCCGTCGTCGCTTCATGTGGGCCGGCCATCCCGGAGGATCTTCCCATGTCAGTCGCCCACAGGGGGTGCTGGCTGAAGGATGGCGAGGAGTTCTATATCAATGAAAACTGCCCGGCAGGTGTGAGGATGGCCGCCCAGTACGGCTATCCGGCCATCGAGTGCGATGTGAAATATACTCTTGACAGCGTGATGGTGATCATGCATGACGCGACCATCAACCGCACGATGCGAAACGCCTCGGACTATTCCAAGATCGAGCAGCCTGTCAAGGTCACCGAGACGACTTTCGAGGAGTTGAGGACCAAGTACGTCCTGGAGTCCACGGATCCGGCGCTCCGTACCCCGATTCCAACCCTTCAGGAAGAGCTTGACGCCTGCAAGGAATATGGAGTCATGCCGATGCTACACAGTGCCGTGGTCGAGTCCTACAAGTTGGCCCATGAGGTCCTGGGTGACAACTTCGTGGCTTTTGACGTGTCGCAAAAGGCCCTTTCCCACGCCCGAGACTATTCGGACTGCCTGATCCTGCTGGATCCCGGTAAGGATCCTGCGGAGAGGACGGTCGAACGCCTGAAGGAACTCGGCGGAAAATGCGGAATGAGTACCATGGGTTACAAGATGCTCGACGCCAATTATATTCAGACTGTCAAAGATGCCGGGTTCGATGTCCAGGCCTCCATATTCCCCGCCCCGCATGAGCAGAGGGCCGTTTCCGATGGGGTGACGATCCAGCTCTCGGACTTCTGGTGGTATCAGACGGATGACCGGAAGCCGATCGGGACATTCCGGAAAATCTCGATGCGCCTTCCTGAGGGGCAGTCTGTGGAATGGAATCCTGAGGCTCCCGAGTTCGCGGCCGTGACTCTCGCGGTCGACTTTACCGGAACTCTTGAGATTACTATGGCAGGAAAGACCTATGTCCTTACTCATGAAGCCCCCGGCAAGGTCGAAGTCATCGGGACGAGGCTCTATAAGGCCGAGCCAGGCATCAAGGTCAGGGCTCTGGTACATTCCCAGGTCAAATCCCTCAAAGTCGATCTGTACGATTGCGGAAAAGCTTGAGCCAGATGAGAAGGGTCGCCGCCATATCGCTTGCCATCGTGTTTTCAGTGGCTTCCTTGTCCGCCCAGGACGATAGGCCGCGCATGCCGGAAGGCATTGTCGGCAGGGTGTTTAGCAGTCTGACAAGGCCCCACCCGAAAAAGGACACGGCTTATATCCTGAGGTCCCCGCTTCCTTGGTCCTTCTCCCTGGACAACACCCTGATCACCACCGGGGCCAAGCTCCATAGCGACATCACTGTCACGGAATACCAGTCCTTGAATCAAGCTCTCATGGAAGCGTCGACTGTCCGGGCCACTTTTGAGAACCGCCTGCAAAGGCATCTCCACAAGAAAGCCGGTTTGTCTGTCGGATACGGAAGCCTGCGGATCTCAGGAGGACTTGAGATCGGTGCCAAGAATCCGGGAAAGAACTCGTTTCTCTCCCTCTCGTTACGCAGGCCGACTTTCGGGGCAACGGTCCGTTTCATCCGCCTTCAGGAATATCTGGAAGGCAATCTGGCGGTGGAAGGAGTTCCTCCTCAGACATTTATCTCTGATTATCCCGGCATCATGCGCACCATGACCGGAGACGTGTATTACTTGTTCAACGGGCACAGGTTCGACTACAACGCCACCCAGGGCTGCAATGTGGACCAGAGGCGGTCTTCCGGCTCGCTCATGACGCTCGCTAAATATCTCCAGGGCGACCTGTTGATGGACCGGAGGGACCAGTTCATGCTGGCTGTGACTGAAGGACTATACAGCTACACTACCCAGCAAGTCTCATTGGGTATTGGATATTCATACAATTGGGTGACGTTCCACCGGGACTCTGATGACAGGAAGAACTGGAAGGGCTACAGGAACCTGACCTTCAACTTTACCGCCATTCCGATGGCTTCGGTCTATAACCACATGTATTCCCTTGAGGAGCTTGGCGACGGGCAGATCAACAAGACCAAGCTTAATGGCACGATCGTCCCCACGTACACCTTCCGCTCCGGCTTGAGCTTCTCGTGGAGCCGCTACAGCCTTGTCGGGACGGTGGTTTACAACCGGTTCGGTTTCGACGGCATGCACACCACCATCTGGCGGGACAACAACCACCTCAAGAACGACCTCAAGACAAAATGCGCCTTCGACGACCTCACCGCCAAGATGCGACTCGTCGTGCGATTATAGGTAACGGATCTTTTTCCGGTTGGTGAGCGGAGTCGAACCACCGGCTAAAGTCCACCGCAAGGCCGCTAAAGGATGACCGGGAGCTTCCAGGGGTCGCGGTAAGGCTTGCAGAGGTAGGAATCCGCCTCCGCGTCGTGGAAGGTCTTGCCGTCCCAGCTGAGCTTCTTGCCGGTGCGGTAGGCGATATTCCCGAGATGGGCGAACTTGGCGATGTGGGCTCCGATCTGGATGCTGGCGTTGCAGTTGGGATTCCGGCTCTTGATGCACTCCAGATGGTTCTTCACGTGGAGGTTAAGGCCTCCATCGCCATATTGCTTATGTAGCGGAACCGCCTCCATGCGAGCCACATTGTTGACTTTCTCGGGGATCACCTCCCAGCCGCGGCGGTCAACGACAAGCGTTCCGTTCTCACCCACGAATCCGAGACCGTGATTACGCCCGTAGGCGCCGTCATCGATGCCGATGGCGTGGTCCCACATGACCGTGAAGTCCGGGAAGGTGTAGATTGTCTGCAAGGTGTCGGGGGTCTCGCAAGCGTCATCCGGATAACCGAACTTGCCTCCAGAGGCCATGATGCTGTCCGGGGCGGTGACATTCATGCCATA
>JAFVED010000245.1 GCA_017478125.1 Bacteroidales bacterium
AATGACTATATTTGGGGAAATAAGCCCCGGAAATGAATATCAGGACCTCCCTTCTCTCACTTGCGGCCATTGTCATCACCTTAACCAGCGCTCTCGCCCAGGAGCAACCGAGCCGCCATACGGTACCTGGACAGCGGTATCTTAAGGAATATTGGGGACAACCGGAACTGTACCTCCAGCATCAGGCCTACTTCATGCTGGATCTCGCGGACAAAGCCTTCAACGAGAATCCTCCTTCTTTGGACATAAACAGGGAGCGGGAGATGGCCATGCTGATGCTGGATGCCGTCACCCATGTACCGGCCCCGATCGACAACCCCGCCGTGGTGGACTACCTCTCCCGGAGGATGAACCGTGTCCTGGAGGATCTGGATAAGCCCCTCAAAGGACGGAAATCATTGAGGATATATAAGTTATACAACTGCGGGATTCTGTTCCGCACCCGGGACCTGACCGTCGCGATAGATCTGAACGGCCGTGACGGGAAACTCATCCCGGACGAGATCATGAGGAAGATCGTCGGCCACGTCGATGTCCTGTTCTACACCCACAACCATTCCGACCATTTCGACAACCGCGTCCGCGACTTCTGCCACGAGGCCGGAGTGCCGATCTACGCCACTGACGAGATATTCCGGAACGACATCCAGGTCAACCATGTCCGCAAGGATGATCTCTACGCATTCGATATCGAGCTCCCCAAAGGGAACATCACCGTCCATGTCCTGCCCGGCCACCAGGACGCGGTCCAGAACAACATCTGGATCGTCACCCTCCCCAACGGCAAGGTCGTCGGAGCCACCGGAGACCAGTGGAGGAGCGCGGGCGAAGACCTCGAGTGGATGAAGGATATCCATTCAAGGCTCCCCCGGATCGATGTCCTCTCGATAGACTGCTGGATCCACGATTTCGACGAGCATGTCGCCGACTTCAATCCCTGCCTGGTCGTCACCCAGCATGAGAACGAGATCGGAGGCCACGGCATCGACCACCGGGAGGCCTATTGGATGACGATGTTCAAGAACAGGGCCGTCCATCAGAGCCCGGTCCCCCGGCTCCTCATGACTTGGGGCGAATGGTATGATTATAAATAAGATAGTTTTTTAATGAAAAGATTGTTCCTCTTCATTCTGTCCTTTTGCGCCACCTTTGCCATGAGCCTGGCCGCCAAGGATTCCTCTACCCAAAAGGGATCGAAGGATTGGTTGATTGACGGGAGCCGGTATGTCTCCAGGGTTGAACAGTCCGCCGACGGGAAGGACGTGGTCCTGACCAACGGCCTTGTCAGCAGGGTTTTCCGGATTACGCCCAACCTCGCTACCACGAACATCATCAATGGGATGACCGGAGAGACGATGCTTCGTACAGCATGCTCGGAAGGAACCCTGACAATCAACGGAAGGGACTATCCTCTCGGCGGACTCCAGGGAATTGAAGAGAGAGGCTACATGCTTCCCGAATGGATCGACCAGATGAAATCCCCGGACAATTCCTTCAAAGTGACCGGCTGGACAGTAACGGACCTCAAACCCAGGATAGAGTGGAACCGCAAACGCTGGGCCCTGGTCAAGGAATGGGATCCCAAAGGCAAGGAACTGATATTCACCCTTGAAGGCCCAGAGGAAGTCAAAGGAGTCAAGGCCGAGCTGCACTTTGAGATCTATGATGGTGCCCCAATCATAGGGAAGTGGCTGATAATCAAGAATGAGACGGGTGCCGCAATCGAACTGGACAAGTTCTCTCTCGAAGAGCTCGCCTTCGTGGAGTACGAGTCGGACGTGGACCATACCCCGGCCTCTTCCAAAAATGCGATCCACATCGAGAGCGACTGGGCACAGGTCTCCTGCGGGACCACCTTCTGGGGAACCGATCCGAAATATACCTCACAGGTGAATTACGGTCTGCAGACAGAGTGTTTCCTGACCGTGAAGCTACCCAACAACGGCCCGGATCAGGAGATCCGGCCGGGCGGGACTTTCACCAGTTTCCGCAACTGGATGATGCCTTTCGACAGCCAGGACAAGGAGCGGAAGGGATTGTTTGTGAGACACTTCAAGCGTTTGCTTGCTCCTTGGACAACAGAGAATCCGATATTCATGCACCTCACTTCGACCAAGCCCGAGGATGTCAGAACCGCGATAGACCAGTGCGCCGAGACAGGCTACGAGATGATCATCCTGAGTTTCGGATCCGGACTCGACATGGAGGACGAATCGCCCGAGAATATTGCCAGGTTCAAGGAATATGTCGAACTGTCCCATTCGAAGGGAATCGAGATCGGAGGATATTCCCTTCTCGCCAGCCGCTGGATCAGCGACGATGTGGACATCATCAACCCTACGACCGGAAAGCGTGGGGGCATGACTTTCGGCAGCTCGCCATGCCTCTCCAGCGAGTGGGGCCATGAATACTTCCGCAAGATCCGGTCCTTCTTCGAGAAGACCGGGATGGATGTGTTCGAGCACGACGGCTCCTATTCGGGAGACCCCTGCGCCTCCACCACACATGCCTTCCACAAGGGTCTGGAGGACTCGCAGTGGACCCAGCGGAGCATGCTTGAGGATACTTACAAGTGGATGAGAGCCACTGGAATATACATGAATGTCCCCGACATGGGGACGATGCTGATCGGTTCAAGCAAGTGCGGTGTCGGTTACCGTGAAGTCAACTGGTCGCTCCCCCGAGACAGGCAGATAATCCTTGGGCGGCAGAACATCTTTGACGGCACCTGGAAGAGAAACCCCGGAGACGGATGGACATTCACTCCCCTCGTGCAGTACCATGGAGGCGGGGCGGCCGCCACGCTGGAGCCGCTCGACGAGCATCTTGACGCCTACAAGGCCCACATGATCCAGAATTACGGCTCCGGAGTCCAGTCTTGCTACAGGGGCTTCCGCCTTTACGACACCGACAGGACCAAGGAAGCGGTCAAAGAGATCATCGCCTGGTACAAGGAGCATAGGGATATTCTCAACAGTGACATCATACATCTTCGCCGCCCCGACGGACGGGACTGGGACGGGATCATGCATGTCAACCCCAGCCTCGAGGAGAAAGGCTTCGTCATGCTGTACAACCCGACCGGAGAGGAGATTACCCGCACGATCTCCCTGCCGCTCTACTACACCGGACTGACCAGGATGGCGAGAATCTCAGAGCGTGGCGGCAAGGCCCGCAGAGTCCGTCTCGACAGAGAATACAATGCCGAGGTGAAAGTTACCATCCCCGCCGACGGTTACACCTGGCTGGTTATCAAATAATCCCAAGACCGAAGAGTGGGAACATTGCCAGTTTTTGAAAATATCCGTATCTTTGCAACGTATTTCAAAACAGAAAGAAAGTTATGAATCTTCGTGACATCAAGAAAGACATCGAGTATGTGATCGGTGCGTTCGTGGACGACTGCGCCCTGTTCCTCTCCGTCCATCCGGGCAAGAATGCCGATGAGGTCGCCGACCTGATCGACGGTGCCGTGGACCTGTACAACGAGCTCCGTGACAAGCTGGGCAAGCCCGAGGGCAGCAAGCGTGCCTACTATGACGGCATCCGCAAGGAGCTTCTTGAGAAGACCGACGGCCTTTACGACAAGCTCAGCGAAGCGGTCAAGAAGGGTCTCGGCGAGTAAGTCGCACCATCGACATAAAAAAGGTGTCCGAAGCCAGCGCTCCGGACACCTTTCTTGTATCGTCGCCGCCGCTAGAACGACCACTTGTAGGCGATGCCCGCGGAAATCATGTTCCCGGTATACCAGTCGATGGACTTGAGCACGAGCCCGTTTTTCTCGTAGCTGGAGGAGCCTTCGCGGTTCGTGTCGATCTCCTTGTCCTTGTAGTGGTCGCCGAGGAGGTAGAAGTCCAGCTCGTGGTGCTTGTTGAACTTCACCGTCACGCCCAGCTGAAGCCGGTAACGGTTCACGTAGGCGTGGGTATAGCCCAGGAACTCCTCATCGAGGTACTTGTCCTTGTTCTTCTCGGCCGAGGCGTTGTAGGTGCCGGTATAGGCCGCGTCATTCAATGTGTTCCGCAGTTCGAAGGCCGCATGGGGGATGACCTTCTCCCAGCCGCGGTATTTCACCGAAACCTTGGACTTGAGGGCCAGGGCGTTGCGCGGTGCCTGCAGGTAGTTGAAGTCGTCCGGCCGGTGCGTCAGGCGGAGGGTCTCCTTGACACCGAACTGCCAGTACGGGGTTTTCCAGGTGCCGGTGAGGAAGAAGCTCCCCCGGTGCCGGACGCTCCAGGCGTTGGCCAGGAGGTCCTCGTCATACTTGTAGCGGTTGATGAGTTCGTACTCAGCACCGACCTTCAGGAACGGAAGGACCTTGTATTCCAGGCCGATACCGGTATAAAACCGCAGGATGTCCTCGCCATTGGAGTAGTAGCGTGCCTCTTCGTGGGCGAGGACGTGCAGGTTGTTCGATACTTTCGCATCGGCCTCCACGGTGGCGCGGGCGCCGAAGGAAGTGCCTTCGTCGTACGTGGTCTGTGCCAGGGCGCCGAAAGGAACCAGCGCCAGGAGGGTAATCAGGATCTTTTTCATTGTTCTACGAAGTCTTTGGCCCGGGTGATCTGGTCGATGGACCCGGTCTGTCCTTTGTCCAGGGTATAGAAAATCTTGATGAAGGCCGCATCGCGGAGGAAGTCCACATGCCCGACCTCCAGGTTGTCCACCTTGACGCCGACGCGCTTCTCCAGGTCGGCGATGAGTTCGGAGCGCTTCTCCGGAACGATCAGGTCGATGCGGTCATACAGGATGAGCTTCGTGGAGGTATGCTTGAGAAGCTTCTCGTTCTCGAGCACCCAGATCAGGGCCACGACGAGGAAGTTCGATAGGACGGTGACCAGCAGCGCGCCCCAGTTCAGTGCGTAATGCGGGTCCGGTCCGGTGGCTCCCACGACGTGATAAAGCGGCGCCAGGCCGTTCATGGCGGCGAGGGCGATGATGACGAACAGGTAGGTCATCTCCCGGATGGGCACGGTCTCCGTCCGGTACCGGATTACCCCGAAGATGGCGAACAGGCCCAGGGTGAGGCCCACGCCCACTTCCACGTTGCCCATGATATACAGGAGCATGAGCATGGCCGTGGAGAAGACCATGAAGGTGAAGTAGTAGTCGCGGCGGCGGCTCTTCCGGTAGTAGAAGAACTGGACGATGATCCAGCACACCGCGAGGTTCAGGAAGAACCGGATGGCGAGTTCCGTGAGGCTCTGGGAGGTGGACATCATCGCGTCCATGAGGGCCTGGACGTCGAAAACATCCTCGTCGGCGAGGGTGTAGTCGCCGAAATCTTGCATCGAAATCATGCTACGTTGATTTTATGGTTGATAATCTTTTCTATGGCGCGGACTTTCACCTTGAACCGGTTGGACTTGGCGGAAGGGTCGGTGAGGGTGACGGCGACGCAGTACTTGCTGACCCGGACCGGCTTCACCCGGTGGTCGAGAAGAATGCCCTTCATCTGGCTCGCCGCCCGCCCGTCCTGCTTGAGTTCGATGATGACCGCATTGCGGAGCGAGGTTTCCTTCCCGGTGCGGAAATTCTTGAAATACAGACGGGTGTCTACCGTGATCCGTTCGGTCTTGGCTGCGTTGACGAGCGTGATGCGCTGGAACAGGGTTTCCAGCACGGGGGCGATCTGTCCGGCCTCGAAAGCGGAATGCTTCGCCAGATAGGCGCAGGCTTCCCCGTCCTGCCGGAAGTCCGCCAGTTCCGCCAGAGGGATCGACGTGCGTTTCTTGCTGGTGCGTCCCTTGTTGTTCTTGCGCTTGATTTC
>JAFVED010000246.1 GCA_017478125.1 Bacteroidales bacterium
CTCGTCCTTGCTCTCTTCCTTCTTCTCCATGTTGATCACGAGATCTCCCTCGTCATCGAGGCTCACCTTGAAGTCGTTCCTCGTCATTCCCGGAGCGGCGAGCTCTAGCTCATAGCCATGCTCATTTTCCAAGACGTTGATCGCGGGAGCGGTAGCGCTTGTCCTCTCGATCCAGTTGTTGTCAAAGAAATCGTTGAAAATGCTGGGCAGCCAATTCTGGTTGTATCTTCTTGAGACAGGTAACATGATTAAAACCTCCTATAATTAAATTGTTATTATTGTTCTTAGTCCCGCCCTTCCGGACGGACACTTTATGGAAGTCAATTCCTGTACCAGCGTCAAAAAGACACGGAAAACGGACATTTTGACAGAGCTAATTGCCAAATAGTCAGTTAGTTATGTCAAAATGTCCGCTTCTCGTCTTCATCGGCCTGCCTTAGGCGGCTGGTTTGACGCCCTTGCCTTTAGCCGTCCCGGCGGGTTCCTGCTTTGTGGCCGTGTAGCCCAGCTTCTCGATCCTCTCCACGAATGTCTTCTCCGAGACCTTGGCCGGGTCGAACTTGATCGTCACGCTCTTGTCCTTGAGGGATATCTTGAAATCCTCCACTCCCTTAAGGAAAGACAGGTTGTCGGTGATCTTGTTCACGCAGTTCTGGCAATGCATGTTGACCGTGTATGTTACCGTCGTGGTCTTGGGTTTGGCCGCCATGGCCTGGAAAGCTCCGGCGCTGATGAGCGCCATGATGGTGATAAGGATAAATTTTTTCATAATAGTAATGTGATGATTTGTGATTATTTCCATATAGTCATGCGAAATCCCGCATAGAACTTGGCGCCCATGATGGGCCCCCAGATGGAGGCGGCGTCAAAGGTGTCGGAGAAAGGGTTGTCCGCGCCGATGACAGGGTGCATCTGCATCGAGCCGGTGAGGTTCTCCCCGCCGATGTAGACATCGAACCCTCGGAATCTCCTGGTAACCTGCGCGTATATGAGAGGGTAGGAGGGTGTGCGGCCTTCAGGATAAAGCAGATGGCCGTCCTCATCCTTGAGTTCCCTCATGAAATCGTACACTCTCGCCGAGCCGTTCATCGAGGCAGTGAAATCGAGTATCCAGCGGTTCGCCCCGATCGTGTACTGGGCGTTGAGGACCGCCTTGTATCTTGAGGTGAGCGGCAGTTCCCGGACTGCTCCTGAAGGCTGCCAGGCCTTAGCGTCGGTGTAGCGGCCCGTCAAGGTCAGGGTCAGTTTGCGCAGAGGCTCGAAACTGATGTCGGCCTGGATATTCCTTGAATATGCCCGATGTCCGTCCAAAGAGTAGAACAGGATCTGGTCAGGAGCCTCCCTGTCCAGGAGAAGAGCGGAGCTGAAGTCGCTTTGGAAATAGTCCAGGCTCAAGTAGCCGGAATCTCCGAAATACAATGTGGCGTTGCCGCCGTATGTCCACGCGTCCTCAACCGGACGGTCGGTAAGGTCTCCGATGATCCGCTTCCCTGTGGACAGGATCCCGATGTTGTCCGCGACAGGCTGCGAGAACCGGACGCCGCGGCCTCCGTTCGCCCTGAGGACAACCGACTCGGAAGGCTGGTACTTGAAAGTCAGCCTTGGGGCTGGGTAGAAGCCTTTTCCGGGGAGGATGGTGCCGCTAAATCCGGCGATCATTGACAGAGTCTCCCCGTTCCTGAAAGTGTATTCGGCGTAAGGAGCCACTTGCGAGAGGGTCTGATGGTTCCCTTTAAGAACCTGGCCTCCTCCCGTGATGTCTTCCGCCACATAATCCACGGTCGTGTTTATGCCGGCTGTAAGATCGTGACTCTCACTGAACTGGTCCCGGAATATGAAATTGGCGAAAACGCTGTGCTCTGTGGCGTCGAAGAGGTTCGCCCCGAAAGACGATCCGGTCTTCTGGAGGGTATAGTCGCCGACCAGGGCGATGCTGGACGCCCCGTCATCCTTCAGCGAATGGCCTATCTTGAAATAGGCGTTCGCCACATTGTTGTTGACATCGGATTTCCAAGGACCGGACATCTGTCCTCCTTGTCTGCGGTCGGCGATGAAGCGGACTCCCCAGCGGACCTGAACGGCGGGGGTGTACCACAGCCAGCGGTTAGCCGCGTTGACCTGGAACAGGGCGGGTTCATCGGCGAATCCGTCCCCGTTCATGTCGTATGTCTTGAAGTTGCCGTCCACGTGGCCCATGAGCACAGTGTAGAGGTTGTCCGAGACTTGTAGTGAGGAGGCGACATTGAAGTCTGTTTTCGTGTCGTTCATCACGGAGGCGTTGAGGAACAGCGGCTTCCCGTCAGTCGGCTTACGGTGCTCAAGGTTGATCGAGCCGGTGATGGACTCGGTTCCATTGACCACGGAAGGGGAGCCTTTCCCTACCTGGATGCTTTCCAGCCAGGGACCTGGGGTGTAAGACAGCCCGTAAGGGGCGGTTATGCCTCTCATCACCGGACGGTTCTCGTCCAGCATCTGGGTATATGCCCCGGAAAGTCCCAGCAGGCGGATCTGCCTTGCCCCCGTCGTCGCGTCGGAGTAACCGACAGTCACGCTCGCTGAGTTCTCGAAGCTCTCGGCGAGATTGCAGCAGGCCATTTTCATGAGTCCTGCGGCCGAGGTTACCTCGGTCCTGAGGTCTTTGGCCTTGGAGAGGTAGTTCGATCTCGAGCGGCCCGTGAATACGGTCGCCTTGAGGGAATCGGTTCTGTCTTTATATATATTGGTTGTGTCCACCTGTTGTGCTATAGAGGTGATTCCCCAGGTGGAAAGGATCACCGTCAACAAAAGGATTTTTTTCATTTTCAGATAGATGCGTTATTTGTCCACGTTTCAGTTACCGAAGCGCGGGACGCATCAAATCCTTAATTGTGAGAGCAGGTTAGGGCCTCGGCCGGGAGGTGAGGGGCCGAAAAGATTGAGACTGGGCAAGGTCTTGGGAACAAAGAAGACCTGCGGGATCCCTGAAGCCAAAGCTTGGACACAGGCAAGCGGGGCTTGAATGTCGGGACCGTGTGAGTCCGAGAAATCCGAGACCTTTAGAGACATGTGGATCATGCACCCGGAACCGGCGTTCATCCCGCAACTCATCTCTTTGGGTTCATCCACGAGATATAGACGGCCGGAATGGGCGCATTGGGTGATGGAAACCCCGACACTGGCTGGAATAACCAGCAGCGTCACAATCGCCATCAAGAGTATCCGTGTCATTTTTCGCACGGCCGTACCGCTGCAAAAAACATACCGTTAGCAATACTGTTGATGATGTTAAAATAATTTACGAAAAACATTAAATATTATTTGGAATTTAGAAATTTATTAATGTATCTTTGTAGCGTAAACAATATAAGCCATGGGAGCGTCAAGATTGAATCTGGTTATTATAGCGTTTTTCGCCTCGGTCGGGGTCTCTGCCCAGACACTCGTCAAGGGGACCGTCCTTGATTCTTTGAGCCGGAATCCTGAGGTGGGTGCCGTTGTCCAGTTCCTGAAATCCGGGGTCAGCGAGCCGGTAGCGTATTCTGTGACGGATTCCCTCGGGGAATTCAGCAGGACTTTCAACTCTGCCGGAAACTACACCCTTTTGGTTGAGAATATGGGCCGTAAAACTGTCAGGAAGCCTTTCTCTGTCGAAGGAGCCGGGGAACGCGACCTCGGGGTGATCCTTGTCCAGGATGACACCCAGGCCCTTGAGGCGGCCTCGGTGCAGGCGATGAAGACCCTGGTCAAGCTGGATGTTGGCAAGCTGACTTACAAGGTGGAGGAGGATCCTGACTCCAAAGCCGGGACGGTGCTGGACATGCTCAGAAAGGTGCCGATGGTCACTGTGGACGGCCAGGACAACATCACGGTCAACGGAAGTTCCAGCTTCAAGGTCTATGTGGACGGTAAGCCGAACCAGATGCTCAGCTCCAATCCCTCCCAGATATTCAAGGTCATGCCGGCGAGCGCCGTGAAGGACATTGAGGTGATCACCAACCCGGGAGCGAAGTACGACGCCGAGGGTGCGGGCGGTGTGCTTAATCTCGTGACCGGAGCGGTGGCGGGTGCCTCCTCCGCGGTGGCGGACGGGGCATACGGCTCTGTCAACCTTGGAGCGGGCACGAAAGGGGAGAATGGCGGGGTGTACTTGACCGCCAAGAAAGGTCGGCTGACAGTCGGGGTGAACGCGGCCGGCGGTATTCAAAAACTTGACGGGATGACATACGACGCGACCCAGAGGAATCTCTATACCGGCGATTCCCAGGCCACGGAAATGACTCAGAATCAGAAGTTACCGTTCGTCTTCGCCAATCTTGACGCGAGCTATGAGATCTCCGGCAGCGATCTCTTGACGGGGTCTTTCGGGATGACTGGGTTCTACCAGAGCGCCCGAAGTTTCTCCCTGATCTCGATGGAAGGCCCGGAGTCATATTCCTATTCCAGCGATCAGGATATGAGGTACAGGACCAGCGGGATGAACGGCAGCCTCGACTACCAGCACTCGAGCTCGGCGGTACCAGGCAGGACTCTGACTTTGTCTTACCGGTATTCCGGTTCTCCTTTGGGGACTGAGTCCGTGAACCGGTTCTCCGGGCTTCCCTTCGAGCTCACGGACCGCAAGAGTGACGGAGACGACAACTCTCAGGAGAATACTCTCCAGCTTGATTACGCGGCTCCTGTCGGGGAAGGCCAGTCGCTGAGCTCGGGGTTCAAGTACATAGCCCGGCATAACTCGGCTGACGACAATCTCTATTACGCGGAAGGTGGCGGTTGGATCCGGAATGCTGAAGGCGGCATGCTCTACGACCATTTCAATGACATCGGAGCGCTATATTCCGAATATTCAGGGACTTTCGGGAAAGTCGCCCTCACGGCGGGCCTGAGATACGAGTACACCTGGCAGAAGGTCCGTTACGGGAAAGGTTACGGCCAGGATTTCAAGACAGGTTTCGGGGACATTGTCCCGAGCGCCAGTCTCCAGCTCAACATCGCCCCTACCAGGAATGTCGGGCTTGCCTACAACAGGAGAATCCAGAGGCCGGGCATCACTTATCTGAACCCTTATGTCAACAGGTCTTCCCCGACTGTGGTCTCCTACGGCAACAGCGACCTCACCAGCGCCAGGACGGACATCCTCAGCCTTGTGTTCAACTCATTCAACCCCAAGTGGATAGTGAGCCTGACCGGCCGTTACAGCCACACTGGGAGCGGGATCTCCGGCTACAGTTTCTATGACGCGGAAGGAATGTTGAACACCACTTACGGCAATGTGGTCAAGGAGGATAACGCGGGTCTCACGGCATTCCTCAACTGGACGGCCGGACCCAAGACAAGGATCTACACCAACAGCTCGTTCGGTTACGGATGGTTCTCGAGCGACGAGCTCTCGCAGGACAATCAAGGATGGAACTGGAATGTGATGGCGGGACTCCAGCAGACCCTCCCGGCGGACATGCTTCTCAGCGCCAATCTGGTAGGCGGGGGCCGGACCTGGAACCTCCAGGGCTGGAGGACAGGCTTTAAGATGGCTGTTCTGGGTCTCTCTAAAGGTTTCTTCGCTGATAAACTGCGAGTCTCCGGCCAGTTCGTGACAAATTTCGGGAGAGGTGGAATGGAGATTGAAAGCTTTGCCCGCGGAAGGGATTACGAGACTGTCTCCAAGGTGGTGCTTCCGATCAGACAGGCGGGACTCAACCTGACCTACACCTTCGGGAAGCAGGGTTTCCAGGTCAAGAAGGCCAGGAAGTCGATCACGAACGATGACTTGATCAACAACACCAGCGGGCAGGCTCCGGGAACGGGAGCCGGAGGAGGGACAGTCCCGACCACCGGACAATAAGCGATCTGTCTCATTTAAAGAAAGAAGGAAGAGAACTTTTTCGTATCTTCGCGCAAAAGTTCTCTTTTTTGTGATGAAACGGTTTTTGCTCATAGTGGTCGCCATGTCCGCGGCCATCGTCTCGCTCGCCCAGCGGCCTGGCGTTAACTTCCCTCTTCCCCAGAATCCGGACACCCTGCGGATTCTCGCTGTCGGAAACAGTTTCTCCGATGACGGTACTGAGTACATCCCGGGACTCCTCGAGGCCGCCGGGATCCATAATGTGGTCATCGCAAGGCTATATATCGGCGGTTGCTCCCTTGAGAGGCATTGCCGGGAGTATGAGGAGGGCGCCAATGACTATATCTATTACAAGTCCACGGACAACAAATGGGAGACCGTGAGCAAGAACGCCACGATCCTGGACGGACTCAGGGACGAGCCATGGGATATTGTCACCATTCAAGAAGTCTCCAACAACTCAGGCACTTACGAGACTTACCAGAGATGGGCGCCGAAGCTTATCTCCATCATCCGTAAGGAGGTTACGAACCCACAGGCCTCCATCGTCTGGCACATGACGTGGGCCTACGCCTCCAATTCCGACCATGGGGCGTTCAAGCTCTATGACAAGAACCAGAAGGTCATGTACGACTCGATCGTGAGTTGTGTTACCAGGACCCGCGAGGATTTCAATATTCCTGTGATAATTCCTTCCGGAGAGGCGATCCAGATCGCCCGCGGCACAAGGCTCAACAACGAGAACCGGGTTCCCGCCACCTCCAAGGTCTATCAGTTGACCCGTGACGGTTTCCACCTGACCCGCCAGCATGGGCGTTACATCGCCGCTTGCGCCTGGTTCGAGACCTTGATCAAACCTGTGCTCGGAAAGTCGGTCAAGGGTAATCCTTACCTTCTGGAGGACACGGAATATTCAATAACCCCAAAAGACGCGAGGCTTTGCCAGAAGTGCGCTGTCAAGGCTGTCGAGTCTTTCAAATAAGCTGTTATATTCATGGACCCAAGATCGGAAAGGATTCACAACGCCGCGGCTTATGTCAAGGAAATACTTGACTGTCATGGGCTTGTCCCTACCGTCGGGATTGTCCTCGGAAGCGGTCTCGGCAGACTGGTCGATGACATAACCGGCCAGGTGGTCATCCCTTACAAGACTATTCCCGGTTTCCCAGTCTCTACGGCTATCGGCCATAAAGGGAATCTCATCGTCGGAAGCCTCGGCGGAAAGACGGTAATCGCGATGCAGGGAAGGCTCCACTACTATGAGGGCTATGACATGGACACTGTCACCCTTCCTGTCAGGGTGATGAAAGTCCTTGGCATAGAGTATCTTTTCGTCTCCAACGCGGCGGGAGGGGTCAACACGTCGTTTAGCGTCGGCGACCTTATGGTCATCACCGACCACATCAACCAGATACCCAACCCTCTGATCGGCCCCAACCTCGACGAGTTCGGCCCCCGTTTCCCGGATATGACAAGACCTTACGACCATGGCCTGATAGCGTTGGCTGACGAGGTGGCCTCGGAGCTGGACATCCAGGTGAGGAAAGGCGTGTATCTCGCGTGTACCGGACCGACTTATGAGACACCCCATGAGTACAAATACATGCGGATCGCGGGAGCCGACGCTGTCGGTATGTCCACCACCCCGGAGGTCATCGTGGCCCGCCACGCCGGGATCCCGGTCTTCGGTGTCTCAGTGATCACCGATGTGGCTCATGAGGATGAGGACTCCGATTATGTCACTGACGGCGAGGAGATTGTCCGTCAGGCTGACGCCGCGGCCACGAGGATGATCGCTTTGTTCAAGGGAATTATCTCCAGGATCTGAGGATGCCAGAGGGCAATATCGTCATAAGGGGAGCCAAGGTCAACAACCTTAAAGACATTACCTTGGAAATACCGCGGAACAAGTTCGTGGTCGTGACCGGCATATCCGGTTCGGGGAAGTCTTCCTTGGCGTTCGATACCCTGTTCGCTGAAGGCCAGAGGCGTTTCGCCGAGAGTCTCAGCTCATACGCGCGGCAGTTCTTGGGGAGGATGAGCAAGCCTGATGTGGAGTCTATAGAGGGGATCCCTCCGGCGATAGCCATAGAGCAGAAAGTCAATATCCGCAATCCCCGCTCTACCGTGGCTACTACTACGGAAATATATGATTATCTGAGAATTATCTTCGCCCGTATCGGAAGAACGTATTCCCCGGTAAGCGGCCGGGAGGTGAAGTGTCACGGCCAGAGTGACGTGATGGCCAGCATCCTCTCAGGTGATTCGGGGACTGTCTATATCCTTGCCGATCTCGGGTGGGAAGCCAGGGAAGACAAAGTCGAGCTGATGCTCCGTCTCAAGGAGGAGGGATATTCAAGATTCTATGGCGATGGAGGTGCCATCAGGATCGAGGACATGATGCGGATGGCTGAAAAAGGGGAGTATCCGAAGGATCTATACCTTCTCGTGGACCGGCTCAAACTCCCGGTCTTCAAGTCCTGTCTGCCGTATTATGATTCGGGGGAGCCTTGGCCCCAGACCGATTGGGAGGATCTCCAGACCAGGCTGCGTTCCTCGATTGACAACGCTTTCAGGGAGGGGAACGGGACTCTCGCGCTTGTCAAGGACAATGGCAGGGAAGTGTTCTCCAACCGGTTTGAGCTTGACGGCATGACATTCCGCGAGCCGGATGAGTACCTCTTCTCTTTCAACAGCCCGCTAGGGGCATGCCCGGTGTGCGGTGGCCTCGGCAAGATAATCGGCGTCAGCGAGGATCTCGTGGTTCCGGACAAGAGCAAGAGCATCTATGATGGGGCTATAGCCTGTTGGAGAGGTGAGAAGATGGGATGGTTCAGGGATCATCTGGTCCAGGTCGCCGACCGGTACGGCATCCCCATTTTCGAGCCGTACTGCAATCTCTCCAATGAAGTCAAGGATGTCATCTGGAACGGTCATAGCGTCGAGGGTGACGATAACTCGATAGTGGGAATAAACGAGTTCTTCTCCTGGGTGGAGTCGAACCGCTATAAGATCCAGTACAAGTACATGCTGAGCCGGTTTTCCGGGCGTACCACTTGTCACTCTTGCCACGGGTCCAGGTTGCGTCCGGAGGCCTTGTATGTCAA
>JAFVED010000247.1 GCA_017478125.1 Bacteroidales bacterium
AGAACGCCTGGGCCCGGTTATCACCTTTACCATCCCGTTGTTCATCCGGAGTATCAATTTCTCCAGGTAGGATTCCCGCTTAACGTAGTCTCTCATATAGTGCTTTCGAAATATATTGCAAATTTACAATAAATTTCGACAATGCGAAACAGGGGAAGCTTTTATTCCTGTCACGTTCCACCTCGCCCGCCAACCGATGACCACCTGATCGCCTGAAGGCCTGACAGTCGAAGGGGCCCGCACAAGACACTGGTCAGGTTACTGGCCAGGACACCAAACGGCTTTCCCTGTCCAGCGAAGATTGGCACCTATCACAGGAGCTTCCACGGCCACGGGAAGGCCGTTTATCATGACCTGGCACCGCCCCAGGGTATTTCTGCGTCCATGAAAAGCCCGGTTATCGCGGCCAGGCACCTCCCTCGGGTGCTACCTCGGCAACGATGAAGATCCCCTTCTCGAATATTAGATCGACAACTCCGGCTGGCCCTTTCTTGCTATGGATCAGTACCACATCAAGGGGCTCAGCGAGTATGTATGTCACGTTATTCTTCGTCAAATCCCACGTCGAGTACCTCCCAGAAGCGTCCTGGAAGAGACACATTGTCAAGAGTGACGGCCCCGACGAACAGCGGGGCGATTTCCTCCGGCGTGAACCCGGCAATGCCGCAGCCGATCTCGGTCACAAGGAACCTCTTCTCGGGGTGGTTCGTGGCGAACTCGATGAACTCGTCCACGTAAGGAGCGATGGTCTCTACACCGCCCTGCATGGTCGGGATGGCATAGCTACGGCCTTGAAGACCTACACCCTGGCCCCACACGGCGCCGAAATGCATGAGGGCCATGGCCGCGGCCCCTCCGCCGTGGAAGCCCCTGAGGTTGCTTCCGAAGACGAAAACCTCATCTGGCTTGAGGTCAGTAATGAAATCATCCGTTATTCTATTCTTGTCATCCATATACAGAAAAGTTATTAAGACTCTATAATTTTGACGACCCAGTCTTCATCACAAAGGTAGTATTTATCGTTGTTCATATTACATTGAATGATCATCCGCCATAGGATAGTACTCTATCTGACGGATTAATTTCACCTTCCCGTTAACGTTTCGTACTGTCCAATTTCCGGCACCGTCATATTCATACGAATGTTCAAAAACGCATGACTCCAGGCTCCCGTCTTCCCGTTTGCTCATCCTTGTCTCACGTATAAGATGTCCCTCGGAGTCATATTCGAATTCAGTGAACACACCGGAATCAGCCGAGTAAGCCAACTTGCCGTCTTTCCGGTAATAGTTGACGGCCCGGCTTATCTCAGGAGGATAGCCGGCCCAGATCCTCGTCCTCTTAATCCTGGCCACCCGGCCATCATGACTCCAGTCCCATGACTCATCCATCATTTTAAATCCATGAGTATCATAGATCGAAAGTCCGACCGCGCCACCCTCATCGTCGTACTCATATACGGTCCGACTTGTAAGGATCCCCCTCACATATTCCTTGCGCTCCAACTCCAGGCCATCCGGGGAAAAAATATGCTCCACATTGCCGGAATCACATTCCTCAAGTGTCAGCCTCCCTTCCGCATCGAAGTGATTGACGTCCGAGAACAGTGGTTCCACCTCACGTTCCAAGTAGACGGACGTGGTTATCTTTTTGGGTATCATCGATTTCATTATCATAATCACAATTGCTCCAGGCGTAACATCAAGGTCAGGTAGTTCGTAGTCCAACTCATCGGGAGGTTGTACGGTTCTATGTCATAAGTTTTCAGAGCGATCAGATTGACTCTATGCCATAATCAATTCATCAAAAACGGATACCTGTCGGTGCCGTCGAGGGCGAGGCAGGTGCCGCGTGCGACGGCCTTGAGGGGATCGTCGGCCACATGGAAGGGGATATTCACCTTGTCCGAGAAGCGCTTGGCGATGCCCCGCAGGAGGGACCCGCTGGAGGACCTTGATGATCTCACTCTCGATCTTCGAGATGGTCTTGTCTATGCAGGAGCAGACCTCCTTGTAGCTGATCGAGGCCTGGGACGGATGGGCCGTAACCATATTCCTGGCCACGACCACATAGTCCTCAGGTTCCTCATCCTCAGGCAGTTCCATCAGCACTGAGCCTACCGCGCACTTGATCTCCTCCCCGGTCGTGCGGCCGATGCTGATGCTGTGCTGCTGGGCCAGGTAGTCGATGATGTCCGTCGTGATCTCGTTGCCAGCCACGTGGATGCTCGCTGACTCGACTATGCCGCCGAGGGATATGACGGCGATCTCCGTCGTCCCGCCGCCTATATCAACCACCATGCTGCCCTTCGGCACCATCACGTCCAGGCCGATCCCCATCGCCGATGCCATAGGCTCATAGATCATGAACACGTCGTGGGCTCCGGCGTGGGAGGCCGAGTCCCGGATCGAGCGCATGTCCACGGGAGTGCTGCCTCCGGGGATGCCGATCACGATCTTGAGTGCTGGTTTGAATATGCCCTTACGCCCGCCGGTGGCTTTTTTGATAAAGCCCGTGAGCATCTTCTCAGCGGCGTCGTAATCCGCTATCACCCCGTTCATCAGGGGGCGGACGGTGTAGATCCTCGGAGGGGTCAGGTCCTCCATCTGCTGCGCCTCGGTGCCGATCGCGACAAGCTTGTCAGTCTTGCTCTCCAGCGCTATTATGCTGGGCTCGTCAAGGACGACCTCGCCGTCCTTGAATATCACAGTGTTGGCCGTGCCCAGGTCAATGGCCAACTCCTGAGTGAAAAACGCCATGACTCAATTCTCTAAATGGTTGGTTATCCTCTATTTTACTCTATGACATTGTGGATCTTTCAAGTACGGCGAGCCCGCCGGCCGCCTTTCACGCCTCACGGCGGCGGGCCTTCCAAGCCGTACGGAAATCACGACACGATCTTGCCTTCTCGACTCGATGGCGGAGGGATTTCAATACCGTTTGCCTCAAGTTTTTTCAGGTCACTCTTATCACTAAACATCTTATTATATGTTTCTCCGAACAGGTTCTCAATATCGTTGACAACGGACACTGAGTCGTTGAATACATCCCTGAAATGGCCATATTTGTGTTCTAATGACGCAGTGAAAAAAATCAATGTTTTTCCGTCGTCTGACAAGCCGCACTTACCCATCCACCGGCTTTCAGTAGTCTTTCTCGTCGCTTCACGCATAAGTGCGATGTCATAATTACCTTCACTGATGTTGAAGCGTTTCATAATGGCAACGCATGGCAACATGTCAGTAGGAACGAAGTAGCGCTCACCCTGAATCATGAATAACACGCCATCTTCTCCCCTGTCTGGAACGTAACCATTATATTTCACTACGTCCACTACAAGGTCGGGGGTCAGATCCCAAAGGTCCTGATCATCAACCGTAGGTCTCGACATGACCGCTTGACCGGGTTGCGCGGGTGTCGCCTGAGCCGGGTTCTTGTATTCCTTTACCGTTCCACGCTCGTCAATGAAGAGGGCGATGAAGATGATTGCCACTGTAACCGCTATTATCAATGCTGTTATCATATTCCTTTATACTCTTAATTGTCTGTTTTCTCGCTCTCGGGAATGTAGATGTTTACGCGCTCAGGATAGCCGGGAAACTCGATGTACCAGGAGCCGTCCGCCTCGAGGTTGAATGTAAGGTGAAATGTCCTCATGTGTTTGTGAAGATGTTAAAGCGTTATGTGATTTGGTGTTTACGACCGGCTGAAAGAGTCGGCGAACGCTTTTACGGAAAACCCCGCGAAAAAGTTTCAATCGGCCTTCGAGGAATCTGGAAGAACGTTTTTGCATTTCTTCCCAATCCACCTGGCCAGTGCCACGACAGCGAGGATCGTCACGGGCTGGACGGCGAGATCGGCCATCTCCCACCAACTCACGCCCCTCCAGAAGAGATTCACTGAAAGAGCCACGAAGACCCACATCATCGGGACGGCGAACACCACCCGGAACCAGGTCCGTGAGCCCAGCCATTGCCCGGTCCTGGAGAGGGTGAACTCGGCGGCCATCCAGACAGAGAGTAACGACGCCATGGCAAGTCCTGTGTCAAGGACTTTGAACATAAGCCGCCGCAGATCGTCAGACTCCTCAGACACCCCAAGGACCAGAAGCCGGCCACGGATGAACTCCAGGACAGCTAGGAGAGTGACGGAGAGCGTCAACGACATGGCCTTCTTTACCCAAGAGTCCCGGGAGAAAAACATGCCTACAGGAACAATATACCCGAGACAAGCGTAAAACGCCATGCGGAAGGTGTGGGTGTGAAACCTGGTGACAGGGTCGAAAACGAGAGCGGCCAATATCGCCACCGCGACCACTGCGACCAAAGCCTGGATAATCCAGCCGGGCTTTCCTGTCTCCTCCCTCATGAACAGCCCGAACCAGAGACCCATTAATGGACCGCATATTCTGGCCAGCAGATCCGAACCTCGCATCCCGAGACAGCTCGGGGACAAGAGGATAAGAGCGCAGGCGGCACCGCTGAGTAAGAAGGCGGAGTTGACCACCCTGTTGTCAGGAAGTGATATCCTCATTTGCGTGAAAGTTTTGTGCTGTTCTCAAAGTTTATGTCGAATCTGAGGTGAGGCAACCCGCAGAGCGCTCATTCATTCTTAAAATCCCAACTCTTTGAGCATGCCAATGAAAATACCTCTCACCTGAGTTGACCGACAGCGAGGCACGGCATCCTCACTTGAGATCACGGTCACCATCATCGTAT